>NZ_QXXA01000015.1 GCF_009911265.1 Senegalia massiliensis
ACAATAGAAAGATTAAAAAATTCGCATAAACAAACTATGGATTTAATGGAGAAGATAGAGATAGTAGAATAATTTAATTAGAGATATCTTTAGATATCTCTAATTTTTTAATCATAAATGTAAGATGAATAACATATAGTTATATTTAGTGGTTTCAAATTTTTACAATATGTAATATAATTTTATTATAGACAAAAACAAAAATAGTATAGAGGTGTTAAGTTTGGAGTATTTTAAAGGGCTTATATTAAATATAGGATTAAGAGATATTATAGATATGATAATAGTAGCAATTGCATTTTATAAGATATATACTTTAGTTAGAGAAACTAGAGCAGAACAACTTATAAAAGGTATAGTTGTATTGTTAGTAGCTACAAAAATGAGTGAATGGTTGAGACTATTTACTACAAATTGGATATTAGAAAGAACTATGACTGTGGGAGTAATTGCACTTTTAATAGTTTTTCAGCCTGAACTTAGAAGAGCACTTGAGTATATTGGTAGGAGTAGATTTTTCACCAAATCTTTTATTGAAATAAAAGAGGAAGACATTTCTCATGTAATTGAAGAAATTGTTGAAGCTTCAGCTTCACTTTCAAGACAAAAAATAGGTGCTTTAATAGTTTTTGAAAGAGAAACTAGACTTTCTGAAATTGTTGAAACAGGAAATATTATAAATGGCTCTGTCTCAAGCGGACTTCTTATAAACATATTTATTCCAAATACTCCTCTGCATGATGGCGCAGTAATAATAAAAGATAATACAATAAGAGCTGCTGGTTGCGTATTGCCTTTAAGTGAAAATATGAGTATAAGCAAAGAATTGGGTACAAGACATAGAGCAGCCCTTGGGGTTTCAGAAAGGTCAGATGCATTAGCTATAGTAGTTTCAGAAGAAACGGGGGCCATTTCTATAGCAGATAGAGGGAAATTATCCAGATATGTGGATATACAGACACTTAGACAAATACTTCAAAATATGTATAAACATCATGTTAAAAAGAAACAAGGTTTAATTGACAGATGGAGGAATATATATGAAAAAGATAGATCTTAAAAATAAAAATTTTACAATGAAAATAATTGCTGCTTTTTTTGCCTTCATAATGTGGACTTATGTAATGAGTGAAGTTAATCCTAGAATAGTAAAACAAATACCAAATGTAAAAGTAGAAATATTAAATGAAGAAAGTCTGGAAAGAAATAATTTAACCCTTATGGACATAAGTGATGATACTATTACAGTAGAAGTAAGAGGGCGAAGAAATGATGTAATCAATATAAAACCAAGTGATATTACAGCTAAGATTGATTTAAAAGGTTATAGAGCAGGAATAAATAAAGTTCCTATAAAGATATCTGATTTATATAATGCTGAAATAGTAGATTCTTCACCTGAATTACTTACAGTAAATATTGATAAGTTGATTGAGAAGCAAATGCCTATATCTGTCGAATTAATAGGAGAGCCTATAGATGGTTATGCTGCAGGTGAAATAGATGTGAATCCATCAGAAGTATTAGTAAAAGGACCTAGAAGTATAGTAAATAATGTTGATAAAGTAAGAGCAAATGTAAATATAGATGGTATACAAAATGATATAAAAACAACTGTGCCTATGAAACTTTTAAATGGTGATGGCGAGGAAATATCTAGATTAGAAAAAGATCCTAACACGGTAAATGTTGAAGTATCTATATTAAAATTAAAAGAAGTAAATGTAGAACCAGTAATAAAAGGTAATCCTCTAGTAAATCATGAAATAACTAATATAGAAATAGAACCAAAAAAAGTAACAATAAAGGGAAGAGAGGATGTTTTAGAAGGTGTTGAAACAATAAAAACTAAACCTATAGATATTAGTTATGAGTCTGATGATTTAGATAAACAAGTGGAATTAGATCTTCCAGAAGGAATACATTTAGTAGGAGATAAAGAATTAAAAATAAATGTAAAGATATCTAAAAATGAAAAAAATAAATTGGAATTTGAAAAAAGTGATATAAAAGCTAAAAATATGGATGAAGGGTTAAAGTTTAAATTAGCAGAATCTGAAGATGATAAAGGTATAAGTATTTCAATCACTGCACTTGAAGATATAATGAAAGACTTAGGCAAAAATGATTTTGAGTTATTTATAGATCTTAAAGATATATCTGAGGGAGAACATACTGTAGATATAGAAGTTAAAACACCAGAAGGAGTTATATTAGAAAGTATAGATCCTAAAAGTCTTAAAATAGTAGTTGAAGTAAAAGATGAATCTGAAGTTGAAGGTGAAGGTGAAGGTTCAGAAGATAATAATACCCAAGATGAAAATACTGAACAATAAGGATTTGATAGTTTGAGAAAAGAACTTGAAGTTATATTAAATTCAACTCATGATGCTATGATTGCAGTAAATAAATATGGGGTGATTACTCTTTTTAATAAAGCTGCAGAAAAGTTGACTGGTATAAATAAGGAGTATGCTTTAAATAGAGAAGTAAAAAAGGTAATTTTAAATACAAGACTTAATCATATATTAGAAACAGGAGATTTTGAATTAAATCGAAAACAAGATTTAGGAAATATAAAAATAATTACTAATAGAATGCCAGTTATAAATGAAAAAGGTGAAATCATTGGAGCAGTAGCTGTATTTAGAGATATAACTGATATAAAAGAACTTGCAAGTCAAGTAACTAATTTAAAAGAAGTACAATCGATGTTAGAAGCTATTTTTTATTCAACTCAAGATGCAATATCTGTAGTAGATCAAAATGGGATTAATCTAATGATTAATCCCGCTTATACTAAACTTACTGGATTAAGTGAAAAAGATATCATAGGTAAGATTGCTACTGCAGATATAGCAGAAGGAGAGAGTATACATTTAAAAGTACTAGAAACAAAGAAAAAAATTAAAAATGCTAAAATGAAAGTAGGACCAATGGGTAAAGAAGTAATTGCTACTGCAGCTCCTATAATTGTTGATAATGAATTAAGAGGAAGTGTAGGAGTATTACATGATTTATCTGATATTGTGAAAGCTACAAATGAATTAAAACTTGCAAAAAAAATAATTAGAAGCTTAGAAGCAAAATACACTTTTGAAGATATTGTAGGAGAAAATAAACTTCTAAAAAACGCAATAGAAAAAGCAAGAAAAGCTGCTAAAGTACCTGCTACAGTATTATTAAGAGGCGAAAGTGGAACTGGAAAAGAATTGTTTGCACATGCAATTCATAATGAAAGTGATAGAAAATTTAATCAATTTATAAAGGTGAATTGTGCTGCTATAAGTGAGTCACTTCTTGAATCAGAACTTTTTGGATATGAAGAAGGGGCGTTTACTGGAGCTAAAAAGGGAGGCAAGAAAGGATTATTTGAACAAGCCTCTGGAGGAACTATTTTCTTAGATGAAATAGGAGAAGTAAGTCCAAATATTCAAGTAAAATTACTTAGAGTATTACAAGAAAAAGAAATAATAAGAGTAGGAGCTACAAAACCTATAGATATAAATGTTAGAATAATAGGTGCTACTAATATGGATTTAGAAAAAGCAGTGAAAGAATCCAGATTTCGAGAAGATTTATATTATAGATTAAATGTATTACCTATTCATATTCCAGCATTGAGGTATAGAAAAGAGGATTTACAAGATTTAGTATATAATTCTATAAGAAAATTAAATCAAGAATATGGAAGAGCAATAGTAGAAATTTCTAATTTAGCATTAGATATACTTTCATTACATGATTGGCCAGGAAATGTTAGAGAGTTAGAAAATGTAATAGGTAGATCAATAATAAATATGAAAGTAAATGAAAATAAAATAGAAAGAAGACACTTACCTAAAATAACTGAGAAGTATATTGAAAAAAAACAGTTTCTTAATAATGATGAATTCACATCGCAGAAAACACCAGAATCGTTAAAAACTATATTAGAGAATAAAGAAAAAGAGTATTTAACTTATATATTAAATAAATTCAAGGGCAATAAGACTAAAGCTGCAAAAGTTTTAGATATTTCCATAAGAAGTCTATACTATAAATTGGAAAAATACAAGATTATTTAATTGCAATATTTTGCACAAAAACTAGTTTATGCAAAATATTGCATGCAATAAAATTCATAAACAGATTAATTGCTTTTTATTTAATTATGAGGTTTATTATAAAGTAAGTATTATTGAGGGATATGAGGAAAATGTTTTCAGGAGATGGTTTAATCCTAACAATGTTATTTTGGCATATAAATTGCATTATATATTAAAAGAAAACTAATGGGAGTGAAATAATGAAAGAATATATCTTGGCTATTAATCCTGGTTCAACTTCAACTAAAATTGGCATATTTAAAGGAAATGAAAAGGTTTTAGAGAAAAAAATAAATCATGACTTAAAAGATTTAGAAATTTTTAATAATGTTACAGATCAATATGAATATAGACTTAATATGATAGAATCAGTATTAGAAAAAGAAGGCTTTGCTCTCGATACATTTAAAGTAGTAGTAGGGCGTGGTGGTCTTTTAAGGCCAATACCAGCAGGGATATATAAAATTAGTGATGAAATGATTAAAGATTTAAAAAATGCTGTTAGAGGTGAGCATGCATCTAATTTAGGTGCAGTAATAGCAAAGGGATTAGCAGAAAAAATAAATGTAGATTCATTTATAGTTGATCCTGTTGCAGTTGATGAATTTAGAGATATAGCTAGAATCTCTGGAATTCCAGAAATAGAAAGAAAGTCTTTATTACATGCATTAAATATAAGGGCTATATCATATAAATTTTCAGATGAAATTAATAAAGATTTTGAAGAGTTAAATTTAATAGCAGTTCATCTTGGAGGCGGAATTTCTATAGCTGCAATAGAAAAAGGAAGAATAATAGATGTCAATAATGCTAATGAAATGGGACCTTTTTCTCCAGAAAGAGCAGGAGAATTGCCAGTAGGAGATTTAGCAAAACTTTGTTTTTCGGGGGACTATATAGAAATAGAAATGAAGAAAAAAATAAAAGGAAAAGCAGGATTAGTAGCTTATTTAAATACTAATAATGCAATAGAAGTAGAAGAAAAAATTAAATCTGGTGATGTATATGCTAAATTAATTTATGATTCTATGGCATATCAAATAGCAAAAGAAATTGGTAAGATGAGTACAGTATTAAAAGGAAATGTTGATTATATAATTATTACTGGAGGAATGGCTTATTCTGACATGCTTGTTCAATACATTAAGGATATGGTTAACTTTATAGCTCCTATAAAAATATATCCTGGTGAAGATGAATTAGAAGCTTTAAATGATGGAGCTCTTAGAGTATTGAATTCAAGAGAAAAAATAAAAATATATGAAGAAGAGGTGTATTCAAATGATTAAAGATTTTAAAGATATTTTAGATTTGGCAAGAAAAAAAGGACCAAGGACATTATCAGTAGCAGTTGCACAAGATAAAGAGGTTTTACAATCTGTAAAAAAGGCAAAATATGAGCAAATAGCAAATTCAATTTTAGTAGGTGATAAAGAAGAAATTGAAAATATAGCAAAAGATATAAATATGGATTTAAATGAGTTTGAAATTGTGGATATAAAAGATAAAAAAGAAGCTTCACTTAAAGCTGTAGAACTTGTAAGTAAGGGAAAAGCTGACTTAGTTATGAAAGGGATTGTTGATACTTCAATAATACTTAAAGCAGTGCTAGATAAAGAAGTAGGACTTAAAACTGGAAACTTGTTAAGTCATGTTGTAGCTTTTGATATACCTACTTATGAAAAGATATTATTAGTGTCAGATGCAGCAATGAATATAGATCCAGATTTAGATGCAAAGAAAAAAATATTAGAAAATGCTAATTTTGTAGCTTATTCTCTAGATATTGAAGAACCTAAAATTGCTGTAATTTGTGCTAAAGAAAAAGTAAATCCTAAAATGCCAGATACAGTAGATGCAGCTGAACTTACAAAAATGAATGAAAATGGGGAAATAACTGGATGTATAGTAAAAGGACCATTTGCATTAGACAATGCTATATCAAAACAAGCAGCAATTCATAAAGGGATAGAACATCCTGTAGCTGGAAATGCTGATATTTTACTTATGCCTGATATTGAAGCAGGAAATATCTTATATAAATCCTTAGTATTTTTGGCAAATGCAAATATTGCTGGTGTTATAGTTGGAGCAAAAGCTCCTGTAGTACTAACATCTAGAGCAGATGATGATGAGGCAAAATTTAATTCAATAGCATTAGGTGTTTTAATGGCATCAAAGAATAAGGAGGCAGAATAAATGACAAATACTTATAGATTATTAGTTATCAATCCGGGTTCTACATCTACCAAGATTGCAATTTTTGATAATGAAAAATTAGTTTTAGAAGAGACTTTAAGACATTCCACTGAAGAACTTTCACCATATGAAAGTATGTATGATCAGTTTGAATTTAGAAAAAATATTATACTAAAAACTTTAAATGATAAAGAAATAAATATTACTAAATTATCTGCAGTTGTAGGTAGAGGAGGATTATTAAAGCCAATTTCAGGTGGAACATATAATGTAGATGAAAAGATGATAGAAGACTTAAAAGTGGGAGTGTTAGGTGAACATGCTTCTAATTTAGGTGGTATAATAGCTGGAGAAATAGCTACTGGATTAAATATTCCTTCATATATAGTAGACCCTGTTGTTGTTGATGAAATGAAAGATATAGCTAGAATATCTGGAATGCATGAACTTGAAAGAAAAAGTATTTTTCATGCATTAAATCAGAAAGCAGTTGCAAGACGTGCATCAGATGAATTAAAAAAAACATATGAAGAATTAAACTTCATAGTTGCTCATTTAGGTGGCGGAATTTCAGTTGGAGCCCATGAAAAAGGAAAAGTTATAGATGTAAATAATGCATTAGATGGAGAAGGTCCATTTTCACCAGAAAGATCAGGAGGTCTTCCATCAGGTGATTTAGCTAAAATGTGTTATTCTGGAAACTATACTTTAGATGATATAAAGAAGAAAATAAAAGGAAACGGTGGACTTGTAGCTTATTTAGGAACAAATGATGCGAGAGAAGTAAGTGAAAGAATAGATAAAGGAGACAAGAAAGCAGAATTAGTTTATAAAGCTATGGCATATCAAGTATCAAAAGAAATAGGAGCTTGTGCGGCTGTATTAAAAGGACAAGTTGATGGGATTATACTTACAGGCGGTATAGCATATGATGATACTTTTATTTCTTGGATAAAAGACAGTGTAGAATTTATAAGTAAAGTATTTGTTTATCCAGGAGAAGATGAGATGATAGCACTTGCTCAAGGTGGACTTAGAGTATTAAGAGGCGAAGAAAAAGCAAAAGAATATACTGATTAATCAACGAAGGATGATTATATGTTAAATGATAATAGAATAAGAATAATTACAGGACATTATGGAAGTGGGAAAACTGAATTTGCTGTTAATTATGCTATACAATTAGCTAAAGCTAACAAAAAGACAGCTATAGCAGATTTAGATATTGTAAATCCCTATTTTAGAAGTAGAGAAAAAGAAGAATTTTTAAATAATCTAGGTATAAGGGTTATTGGAAGTTCAATTAAAGGGCTTGCATCTGATGTTCCTGCTGTTTCAGGGGAAATACTCACTCCATTACAAGATAATACATTTAATGCAGTGTTAGATGTAGGAGGTGACCCAGCAGGTGCTCGTGCTCTAGGTAGATATTACGAATATTTTACAGAAGGAAATTATGATATGTTTTTTGTAATAAATGCAAATAGACCAGAAACTAGGGAAGTTGAGAAGACTATTCAATATCTTAAAAATATAGAAATTCAATCTAGGGCTAAGGTAACAGGAATAATAAATAATACACATTTATTAAAATCAACAACAGTTGAAGATGTTATGAGAGGTCAAAAACTATGTAAAGAGGTATCAAAGAATTTAAATATTCCTATTATATATATCTCATGTATAGAAAGTGTTGCAAAAGATTTACCTAATGATTTAGAGGGTGAAATTTTTCCAATAAAGATGTATATGAGAGAAGAATGGATGAGCTAATATTAAGGAGGGTTTTAAATGGCAAAGGCAAAAGGTAAAGTTACTTTTAGAGAGGATAGATGTAAAGGTTGTGAATTATGTACAACTGTTTGTCCTGTAAACATTGTTGTTATGAATAAAGAAAAAATAAATATTAAAGGGTACCATCCAGCTACTGTATCTGATATGGATAAATGCATAGGATGTGCAAATTGTGCAACTATTTGTCCAGATACTGTAATTGAAGTTGAAAGAGTAATTGAAAAATAATAGGAGGGGAAAAAATGACTAAAGTATTAATGAAAGGTAATGAAGCAATAGGAGCAGCTGCTATAAAGGCAGGTTGTAATTATTTCTTTGGTTATCCAATAACACCACAAAATGAATTACCTGAATATATGGCTAGAGAATTACCTGGAGTAGGGGGAGTATTTTTACAAGCAGAATCTGAGGTTGCTGCAATAAATATGGTTTATGGTGCTGCTGGAGCAGGTGCACGTGTTATGACATCTTCTTCAAGTCCAGGAATAGCTTTAAAACAAGAAGGAATTTCTTATATTGCTGGAGCAGAATTACCTTGTGTAATTGTAAATATAGTTAGAGGTGGTCCAGGATTAGGTGGTATCCAACCTGCACAATCAGATTATTATCAATCTACACGTGGTGGAGGAAATGGAGATTATAGACATTTAGTATATGCTCCTGCTACAATTCAAGAAACAGTTGATTTAGTAATGGAGGCTTTTGATGTAGCTGAACAATACAGAAACCCTGTAATGGTAATAGGTGATGGTATGATAGGACAGATGATGGAACCAGTTGAATTTAAAGAACCTAAAAAAAGACCAATTGCACCTAAAACATGGGCAACTGATGGAACAAAAGGAAAAAGAAAGCCTAATATAATAAATTCTTTATTTATAGATCCTCAAGAATTAGAAGATCATGTATTAAGACTTGAAAAGAAATATGATGAAATAAAGAAAAATGAAACTAGATATGAAAATTACAATGTATCTGATGCTGATGTAGTTGTTGTAGCATATGGGACTACTTCTAGAATAGTAAAGAATGCAATTGCTAAGTGTGAAGAAGAAGGTATGAAAGTAGGTCTTATTAGACCAATTACATTATGGCCTTTCCCAGACAATGCATTTGAAGAAATAACTGATAAAACTAAAGGGGTACTTACAGTAGAGATGAGTACAGGACAAATGATAGATGATGTTAAAATAGCAGTAAATGGCAAAAAGCCAGTTCACTTCTATGGAAGAACTGGAGGAATGGTCCCAACACCAGATGCTATAGTGGAAGAAATTAAAAAAATTGCAAGGGGTGAAAAGTAATGGCAAAGGTATTTGAAAGAACTAATGGATTAGTAGATATACCAACTCATTACTGTCCAGGTTGTACGCATGGTATAATTCATAGATTAGTTGGAGAAGTATTAGAAGAGTTAGATGTATTAGGTGAAACTATAGGTGTAGCTCCTGTAGGTTGCTCTGTATTTGCATATAATTATTTCAATTGTGATATGCATGAAGCAGCTCATGGTAGAGCACCAGCTGTAGCTACAGGAATTAAAAGAGTACATCCAGATAAAGTAGTATTCACTTATCAAGGTGATGGGGACCTTGCATCAATTGGAGCTGCAGAGATTATTCATGCAGCAGCAAGAGGAGAAAAAATAACTACAATATTTGTAAATAATGCTATATATGGAATGACAGGTGGACAAATGGCTCCAACTACACTTGTAGGACAAAAAGCTACTACATCACCTTTTGGTAGAGATGTATCACATGCAGGTATGCCTATAAAAGTATCAGAGATGCTTGCAACTTTAGATGGAGCTAAGTTTGTTGAGAGAGTTTCTGTTCATAATGCTAAAGAAGTTAGAAAGGCAAAAAAAGCTATAAAGAAAGCATTTGAACTTCAATTAAGTGGAGAAGGATTTGGAATTGTTGAAGTATTATCAACTTGTCCTACAAACTGGGGTGTAACTCCTGTAGAGGCATTAAGTTGGTTAGAAGAAAATATGATACCGTATTATCCATTAGGAAATATATTTTCACCTAAGGAGGCGAAATAATATGCAAGAAAGAGTTATAATGGCAGGTTTTGGTGGTCAAGGAGTAATGAGTATAGGACAATTATTAACTTATGCAGGTATGATAGAAAATAAAAATGTTTCTTGGCTTCCATCTTACGGTCCAGAGATGCGTGGAGGTACTGCAAATTGTAATGTAATGGTTTCTGATACTAATATAGGTTCACCTATAGTTACTGAAGCTACTGCAGCAATAGTAATGAATAGACCATCTTTAGATAAATTTGAAAAAGATATAGTTAAAGATGGTAACTTATTAATAAATAGTTCTCTTATAGACAGAGAAGTTGAAAGAGACGACTTAAAAGCATATTATATTCCTGCAAATGAAATAGCAAATGAATTAGGTAACTCAAGAGTAGCAAATATGGTTATGCTTGGTGCATATTTAGAACTTACAAATGCAGTGAAAATAGAATCAATACTTGAAGCATTTAAGAAAGTATTTGGTGAATCAAAATCTCATTTAATACCAATAAACAAAGAAGCACTTGAAAAAGGTGCAGAAATAATAAAATAAATAAACATATAATTTTGATATATATATATAAGTAAAAATAATATTTATAAAATAACACCAGTCAATTAATTGACTGGTGTTATTTTAGTATCTATTTAATTTCTAAAAAGATTTTTTATCCATTCTTTAAATCCTTGTGATTTATTTTCGTTTTCTGTATTAATGGTTTTATTATCTGATGTATCTTTTTGTTTTAATTCAGGGGTTTTTAATATAAATTTAAGTTCACCTTCCATATTATTAGAGATACCTGAAAAACTAGTATTTTCTTTTGATAATTTAATAAGTTTATCTTTGTTATCTAGTGTTTTTTCAATATCTAAAGTTAAAGGTTTTATTTTAGAGCTTATTTTATCTATTCCTTCTTCATTGAATTCATTCATACTATCCTTAAATTTATTACTGTTTTTAACTAATTCTTCACTTCCAGAAATTAATTTTCCGCTGTTTTCAATTAGTAAACTTCCACCATTAGATAGCTTTTCGCTACCATTAACTAACTCTTGTGTACCACCTTTTAAACTACCTAATGCTGTAGACAATGTTTTTGTTGAAGTAGCTAAATCATTACTTCCTTTTTCAAACTTGTAGAATCCTTCTACTAATAACTGACTATTATCATGTATTGATTCAGCACCATCATTTAATTGTTTACTTGCTTCAAAAAGTTTATCAGAATATGTTCCTAATGATTTAGTTCCTTCTTCTAATTGAGATATACCTCTACTAACATTACCCTGATTTTCATTAATAGAATTTAAACCAGTAGATAACTCACTAGAAACACTTTTTGATTTGTTTAAGCCTTTATTTAACTGATTAAGTCCTGTTAAAATATCATTACCGCCGTTTTCTAATTGTTCTAGTGCTGATTGTTGGGTATTCATTATTGTTGTAAGAGCCTCAATGGTAGCCTCCTGTCCTGGAGCTCCTTCTAAAGATTTAATAATCTCATTTAATTTATTTATAGTTAATTTTAGTTGCTGAATTCCTTCATTTTCTGCTTTTTTAGCAGATATTAATTCATTGGAAGCCTTTGTACTTTGTTCTAAACCAGAAGTAAGTTGAGTTTGAATATCATGTATTTTTCCTGTGTTTTCTATTATTAAGTTCATTCCTGAATTTAGTTTGTTGGTATTTTCGGGTATATCTTTAAGTCCTTTTGATATTTCTTGAGCTGAACTAGAAAATTCCACAGCTTTTTTACCAAATTCAGATGTACCTTTCCCTAAAGCTTCAATACCTTTACCCAACTCATTAGTACTATCTGATAGTTTATTAGCTCCTTTACTAATTTTTTCACTTCCATCTTTTGATGAGCTCATTCCATTTTCTAGTTTATCCAATCCATTTTTTAATGTATTACTGCCAGAACCTAAATCCATTACACCATTCATAAAGGTATTTAATCCATCATTTAAATCATTTTGACCCTGATATAGTTTTTCACTAGCACTTGTTAATTGATTACTAGAATTTTTAATTTTATCAATACCTTCTAACAAACTATTGATATTATCTTTTTCATCTATTTTTTCAATTTCTGGCAATTGTGTAAGAATTGTTGAGTAAATAGAATTCATTTCAAAGTCTTTAACTTCAGCATTTATTATCAATTTGTTAGGAAGATCAATTATATTATTATCTAAAGCTAAACTCTCTTTTAATCCAGGTATAGTTACAAAAGATATTATATTATTATTACCCTCTGATAAAACCTTACCAGTATTAGTTTTTATATTAGTAAATTTATCAGTGGGAAGAGTAATTACAGATGTAACTATATATGGAACATATAAATTATTTACTTTGTGATTATTAGAAACTTTTATTTCTATTTTTAAATCTCCGGATTTTCCTAAGATATTTTCAGGATTAAGTTTTTTATTATCTAAAAAATAATTGATATCAAAACTTATAGGTAATGATTTATCTGTTTTGCCTTGATAAAATATTTCTTTATCGTCTATATTCCATATAAGTTTATCGTCTTTTTTTTCAGGTTTGTCATTTCCTTTAATATTTTTAATATTGTTTAGATTAGATTTATCTTCTATATCTTTTAAGACTTTATCCGAATGTAACCATATACTTGAAGTTTTTTGTGATTCTTTACCATTATGATCTAAAGTTACATAAACTGTTTCATCTTTTACAACAGGACTTGCGGCTGTTGCAAAACTTGTAAATAAAAATGATATAATTAAAATGCTAGTAAAAAATTTCAAAATTTTATTGTTTTTCATTTACATTACTCCCTTTCCTTTTAGTATTATAACTCCAATTTTTTGTTGTCTTATTAATAATTGATTCAGCAGCTAATAATAATCCTGGTAAAATAAATAATATAACTGTTGTACTTATTAATGCTCCCCTTGCAATCATAGTTGATAAGCTACTTATAAATTCCATATTTGATATAATTGCTACACCAACTGTGGAAGCAAAAAAAGTTAATCCACTGGTAATAATAGATTTTGATGATTCTCTCACTGATATTTGCATGGCTTTAAATTTATCTGCATTATTTCCTAATTCTTCTTTGAACCTAGAAGTTAATAAAATAGCATAATCAACTGTAGCACCTAACTGTATAGATCCAATAACTATACTAGCAATGAATGGTATAGAGTTATTTAAGTAGAATGGGACACTCATATTTATAAATATTGCTAGCATTATTACTAATATAAGTAAGAGTGGTATAGAAAGAGATACAAATATTAACATTATTATGATGAATACTGCCAAGTAAGAAATTAAATTAACTCTTTTAAAATCTCTATCTGCAATATCAATTAAATCTTTTGTTAAAACACCTTCTCCAGTTAACATAGCTTTTTGATCATAATTTTTAATTATTTGATCTATTTCCTTGATTTGAATATTTTCTTCATTAGTCGCTGCTTTATATTTAGAGTTTATGATTAATTGTTTATAACCATCTTTTTGAAAATTAGATTTAGCTTCTTTCGGAATAAAATTTTCCGGTATACCTGGTCCAATAAAATTTTGATATGTTAGTACATTTTCTATTCCTTGTACATTTTTTATTTCCTCAATCATTTTATATACTTTATAGTCAGGAACCTCATCGGATACTATTGCCATATGGGTTGTAGTCATATTAAAATTATTTTTAAGTTTTTCTAAAGCAACTATTGAATCTAAATCATCTGGCAGTGATTCATCTAAATTGTAGTACACATCATTATTTAATTGACCGTATAGAGCAGGCAAAAATAAAATTAAACCTATTATAATAAAAAATTTATATTTCCTAGTAACTAGACTTGATAGTTTATCAAATTCTGGCAATAAGGTTTTATGATTGAATCTATTTATAGGTTTATCAAATACAAGTATTAGAGATGGAAGTATAGTTAATACAGATAAAACCCCTAAAACTACACCTTTAGCCATTACTATACCAATATCCTTTCCAATAGTTAATTCCATAAAAGCTATTGATAAAAATCCTGCAATAGTAGTTAAGGAACTTCCTACTACAGAAGAAGCAGTTTTAGCTATTGAATTTGCCATAGCGATTTCTTTATTATCAGTCTTTTTTGATTCTTCTTGAAATCTATGAAGAAGAAAAATTGAATAATCCAATGTTACCCCCAGTTGTAATACAGCAGCTAATGATTTAGTAATGTATGATATTTCACCTAAAAATATATTACTCCCAAAATTGTATACTATGGCATAACCAATACTAAGTAAAATAATAAATGGTATAACAGTTGATTCTAAAGTTAAAATTAATATTAATATAGCTAGTATTACAGCTAAGCCAACATATATTGGTGTTTGAGAATCAGCTAAATCTATTGTATCTTTTATAACAGCAGACATACCACTTAAAAAACTTTTATCATCTATAATACCCCTTATATCTTCTATAGCATTTTGAGTTATATCAGATGATGATTTATCTTGAAAATTAATCATAAGTAATGTTGAATCTTCACTATAGAATATATTTTTAATATCACTTGGGAGCATGTCTTTAGGAACACTAATATCTAATAAATCATCTATCCAAGTTACTGAATCCACTCCTTTTACCTTTTCTATTTCGCCTTTTACATTTATTACATCTTTATTTTCCATATTTTCTATTACTAACATTCCCATGGATGCACTTTTAAAAGTATTATTTAATATATTTTGTCCCTTTACAGAATCTAGATCTTCTGGTAAATAAGTTAATATATCATAATTTATTTCTGTTTTAACAACTCCATAAAAAGAAGGTAGTAATAATAATGTAGCTAATAGTAATATTATCTTACGATGTTTAGCTACAAAATTACTAAAAACGGTCATTTAATCATCTCCTAAATTATTTTTTTAATAGTATCAAATAAAATTGGTTTCATTTTATCAATATTATCTGGTTCATTTAAAATTATTGAGCTATAGCAAACTGAACCTACAAGTTCAATAATAATAAATAATGTTTTTTCTACATCCTGTTGATTTATAGCTGAGTCTTTATATAAAGTCATAAAAAAGTCATATATTTCATGAATTCCCTCATATTCATTAGAGGCTTTTTTTAGAATACCCCAGGATAAATTTTTATAAATTAATTTCAACATAAATTTATTATTATTGAAATATTCAATAATATAGTCAATAAAAAACAAAACAGATTCTTCGTAATTAGTAAAATTTTTAGATTTAGTAGCATTCATAGATTCAATTAATAAATTACTACTTTTATTAAGTATAATTTTGTTTAAAATATCATATTTGTCTTTAAAGTAAAGATAAAAAGTTCCTTTTGCTACACCAGCTTTATGAACTATATTGCTAATAGATGTTTCGTTAATACCTTTAGTACTGAAAAGTTCAAAAGCCGATGAAATAAGAGAACTTTCTTTTTTTATTTTATTTTTTTGCACTTTAGATATTTTTAGCACCTCCTATTATTGACCATTGGTCATATTATAAAATAAAAATGACCATTAGTCAACAATACTATATAATTTTAATTTTTAAAGTACGAAAGAAAATATTTATATATTGCATATTGGTATTAATAACTCCATATAAAAATACTTTAATGAATAATAATATTTAATAAATATCCGTATTTAAAATAATCAGAACTATTAATATATCTTAATATTTTAAATGAATAATTAGGTTGAATTATAGGTATCAACTCTATATAATGAAGTTGAAAAACAGGTTAAAACCTGGAATAAAAAAGGAGATGTAAATGTGGAACTTGCTAACAAGGCAAAATTTAAATCACGTTCAAAAAGTGATTCAAATGATTTGCCTCATTCGTTGAGATTAGTGTCAGTAATTTTAGGAGGATTATTATGTGCTGTGGCAATTAATGGTTTTTTCATACCAAATAATTTGCTTAGTGGAGGAGCTAGTGGAATTGCTTTAATGATACATTATTTAACTGAGCTTCCTACAGGTCTATTAGTATTTTTGCTTAATGTACCAATTTTTATGGTAGGCTTTAAAGTAGTAGATAGAGATTTTTTACTTTATAGCTTTATATCAATGTTCTCCATGTCATTGTTACTAAACTTAACAGAAGATATTGGATTTTATATTGAAGTAAATGATTTACTACTAGAAACTATACTTGGTGGATTATTAAATGGAATAGGTATGGGTATAATGTTCAGAAACAAAGCTTCTCAAGGTGGAATGGATATTATAGCAGCTATATTGAAGAAGAAACTAAATATAGATATAGGCTCAGCACTAATGGGAGTAAATTTACTGATAATAGGATTGTCATCATTCCTATTTGGTTTAAAACTAGCAATGTACACATTAATAGGATTATATATAGGATATAAGATATTAGATAAAGTACAAGAAGGATTAGATACTAACCAAACTGTAATGCTCATATCATCTAAACCAGAAACAGTAGCAAAAAAAATATTCAATGAACTTGGAAGAGGAGCTACTTTTTTAAACGGTGAAGGAGCATATACACATGACGATAAAAAAGTAATTTATTGTACAGTAACTTCAACTCAAATAGGTAAATTAAAAGAAATAGTTACAAATATAGATAAAGATGCTTTCATCAATATATCGCAAAGCAAAGAAGTAAAAGGTAAAGGATTTAGAAATGTAGAATTTTAAAAAAGTAGACTTTTGTCTACTTTTTTTATTGCATAAAACTTATAATTTAATATAATTCGACAAATATCGTCATAGGACTGATAAATTAGAGCTTGAGTATACTTTATTACTATGATATTATAATAAAGTATCTAAATTCAGGAGGTTTTAAAATGGGAAAATTATTTGGGACTGATGGAGTAAGAGGAGTAGCAAATAAAGATTTGACTGTAGAACTTGCTTACAAACTTGGTAGAATAGGTGGATATTTACTTACAAAAGGTAAAGAAAAAGCAAAAATAGTAGTAGGAATGGATACTAGAATTTCTGGAGATATGCTAGAGGCAGCTCTTATATCAGGGATTTGTTCTGTAGGTGTAGATGTATTATCTTTAGGAGTATTACCAACACCTGCTATAGCGTATTTAACAAGAGAATATAATGCAGATGCAGGGGTTATGATATCAGCTTCACATAATCCAGTAGAATATAATGGCATTAAGTTTTTTAATTCAGAAGGATATAAATTAACTGATGAGATAGAAGATGAAATAGAAAGTTATATATTAAACAATGAAGATATATTAGCATCTCCTGTAGGAGAAAATGTAGGGAGAAAGACTATTGTTATGGATGCGCTAAATGACTATAGTAATTTCCTAAAAACAACTATAGATATAGATTTAAAAGGTCTTAAAATAGCTGTAGATTGTGGTAATGGAGCTGCTTATATGATAGCACCATTATTACTAGAAGAATTAGGAGCAGAAGTACATGTAATACATAATGATCCTAATGGAGTGAATATAAATGTATCTTGTGGTTCTACTAAACCAGAAGAAGTACAAAAGCTTGTAAAAGAAACAGGGGCAGATATTGGACTTTCTTTTGATGGTGATGCAGATAGATTAATAGCTGTTGATGAAAAGGGACAAATTGTAGATGGAGATCATATAATGGCTATATGTGGATCCTATTTAAAAGAAAAAGATTTGTTAACTGGAAATACAGTTGTAGGTACTGTTATGAGTAATTTAGGATTAGATATTTGTTTTGATAATAAAGATATTAATCTTGTAAAAACAAAAGTTGGAGATAGATATGTATTAGAAGAAATGTCTAAAAACAATTACAAATTAGGTGGAGAACAATCAGGTCATATAATATTCTTAGATCATAATACTACTGGTGATGGACTTTTAACTGGGATTAAACTATCATCAATAGTAAAAGAAAAAGGTAAGACATTATCAGAACTTGCAAGTATAATGACTTCACTTCCACAAGTACTAGTAAATGCTAAAGTAGAGAATTCTAAGAAAAATAGTTATTTAGAAGATGAAATAATAAAAGTTGAAATACAGAATCTTGAAAAAAGATTTGATGGTGAAGGAAGAGTTTTAATAAGACCTTCAGGAACAGAACCGTTAGTTAGAGTTATGATAGAAGGTAAAGATACATCAGAAATAGAAACTATAGCTAAAAAACTAGCTGATTTAATAGAAGAGAGATTAAATTAAGAGAGCTTTGCTCTCTTATCATTTCTTTGAAAGGGGTGATGCAAAAGGAAAAATAGTAGAAAATGAATAAAAATAAAGCGCCAGGGCAATAAGGGAACGGATACTTTATTGCAGACGAGGACGAGGTTTATCGAATTTATCGGCGGGTACCTCGGGGTAAGCTACTACCCTTAAAGATAAGTAAAACAAATAAGTAATTATTTGCACAACACTTATCAGGTAGAAAAATAAATATCATATTTGAAAGTGAGTGAGACAAAATGTGTGGAATAGTAGGATATATCGGAAATAGAGAAGCATCAGATATATTAGTAGAAGGATTATCTAAACTAGAATATAGAGGATATGATTCTGCAGGTGTAGCAATATTAAACAATAATAACTTAGGACTTAGAAAGTATAAAGGAAGACTTCAAATATTAAAAGATAATTTAGAAAAGCAACCAGTAAAAGGTAATACAGGTATAGGTCATACTAGATGGGCTACTCATGGAGAACCTTCAGATAAGAATAGTCATCCTCATGCAAATACTTCTGGAAATATAGCTGTAGTTCATAATGGTATAATTGAAAATTATATGGAAATAAAAGAAAAATTAAAAGTAAATGGATATAACTGTGTTTCAGAAACTGATACAGAAGTAATTGCACATTTGATTGATATGTACTATGAAAATGATTTAGTTGAAGCAGTTCAAAAAGCAGTAAAAGAATTGGAAGGTGCATATGCTTTAGGAGTAATAAATAAAGAAAATCCAGATAAATTGATTGCTGTAAGAAAAGACAGTCCACTTATAATAGGTATAGGAGAAGATGAAAATTTTATAGCATCAGATATACCAGCAGTATTAAAATATACTAGAAATATATTTATAATGGAAGATGGAGAAATGGCAATAGTAAGAAAAAATGATATAACTCTTATGACTACTTTTGGTAGGCCAGTTGAAAAAGAAGTTTATACAGTGAATTGGGATGTAGAAGCTGCAGAAAAAGGTGGATATGACCATTTTATGCTAAAAGAAATATTTGAGCAACCAAAAGCAGTAAAAGATACATTATCTCCAAGATTAAACAAACAAAATGATATTAGATTAGATGATATAACATTAACAAAAGAAGATTTAGATAATATCAATAGAGTATATATAGTAGCTTGTGGAACAGCATATCATGCTGGATTATTAGGTAAGAATTTAATTCAGAAATATGTAAATGTACCTGTAATAGCAGAAGTAGGGTCAGAATTTAGATATAATGATCCATTTATAGATAATAAGACACTTATGATAATAGTAAGTCAATCAGGAGAAACAGCTGATACTTTAGCAGCACTTAGAATGGCTAAAGAAAAAGGAGCTAGAACACTTGCTGTAACTAATGTAGTTGGAAGTACTATATCAAGAGAAGCAGATGATGTTTTTTATACTTGGGCTGGACCTGAGATTGCAGTGGCTTCAACAAAAGCATATACTACTCAACTAGTATCTATGGCTCTAATATCACTTGATATGGCTAATAAAAAAGGTACTATATCAAATAGTATGTATCATGACTTAATAGATGAATTGAGAGATACACCAGCTAAAATAGATAAAATATTAGATACATCAGATGAAATAAAAAAACTAGCAGAAGAAATATACAACAAAGATCATATATTCTATATAGGTAGAGGAATAGACCATGATGTAGCACGTGAAGGGTCACTGAAGTTAAAAGAAATATCATATATTCATTCTGAAGCAATGCCAGCAGGAGAATTAAAGCATGGAACAATAGCTTTAATAGAAGATGGTACTCCAGTAATAGCATTAGCAACACAAGATAAACTTTATGATAAAACAGTAAGTAATATAAAAGAAGTAAGTGCAAGAGGTGCAAAGGTAATAGCTCTTTCAATGTTGAAAAATAAAGAAATTGATCAATCGGCAGATAGAGTGATTTATATACCTAATATTATTGATGATTTAGCACCAATAGTAAGTGTTGTTCCATTACAAATACTTGCATATCATGTGGCAACACTTAAAGGAGCAGATGTTGACAAACCAAGAAATTTGGCAAAGTCAGTTACTGTAGAATAAAATCATTTCCAGGGAAATATGTTGTTGTAAAACGCAAATAAAGTCGGTAAGAAGAAAATAAAGTTGTACAGAGAAGAAAAAAGTTGGTAAGAAAAGTGGAAGGAAAAGTAAGAGTTCTTCTGCTTTTCTTTTTTTATGTCGAATAAAATATTAGAATAAATTATAGATAAAAACATCATTTTTAAAAGAATATAGAGAAAAAATAAATGGGTAAAAAGATTATTGAGGAAAAGATTGAGAAAAAAGATTGGATAAAAGATTGAGAAAAGATAAGAAGAAATGGCTTTATTTAGATAGTTTCAAAGGATTGATAAAAAGAATCGAAAAAGAAGATAGAGGCAAAGAGAAAAAAGATTGATCGAAAAACTTGAAAATAATATTATTTTTAAGTAATGATTTTTGGTTTTAAACTTAACCCTTATTCCTTAATCCTTATTCACAGCTTCCCAATATATGGATTATTTCTTACCAACATTATTTACTTAAAATGAATGAGAATTGTAAAATACAGGAAATAAAAAAATGATATTTCGGAACGACTTTATTTGCTTGAAAAAAATGGGAGGTTGAAAAATAGGGGTTTGTGAGGGAGGTTTCTTACCGACTTTATTTGCATATTACAGTTGTTATCGAAATGTAATAAAGTCGGTAAATAATCTTGAAAAATAAAGTTGAGGATGAAATAATTCTTGCAACTTTTGTCGCAAACCGACTGGTGAAAATAAAGTCGAAAAAATTCCTTGGGAAATAATTATAGTATAAGTTTTGAAAATATATGTAGAAGTTTAAAACCCATTGATAGAAAACTTGTTTTCTATCAATGGGTTTTATTATATTTTTTGTACTTTTTCTTTAGACAATATAGATAAAAAAATTGAACATTTATTTTTTTGGAAAAAATAGAAGGTTTATATATATATATGTAGAATTATTAAATAGTAAGCAGAATTATATATACATTACTTTATAGTGGATAATATATGGAATAGATTAAAAAATAATATTGATACTATCAGGTGAAAAATAAAATTAATAATTACTAAAATATTAAAATAAACATAGGTGAAGAATCCTTAGATATAGTGTTAAATATCTTTAATTTTGAGTTGAAGTTTTCTGCACCTTGCTAATGAAAAAAATTTAGGAGGGTAAAGATGGGCTTTATAATAAAAAAGAAAGAAAATTCAAATTTTAACAATCCAAAAGAGATGTATAAAGATTATAAAAACAGAACAATAAGTGGATTACTAGATTATCAAACTGAAATGATTAATATATATATGGATAAGGCATATAATAAAGAAGACATTGCCTTAGAATTACCTACTGGTAGTGGTAAAACTCTTGTAGGATTAGTAATAGGGGAGTATAGAAGAAGAAAAAATAAAGAGAAGGTTGTATATTTATGTCCAAATAATCAACTAGTACATCAGGTTGAGGTACAAGCTATTGAGAATTATGGAATTCAAGTAGATACTTTTACTGGTAAATTTAAAAATTATAGTCCAAAATCTAAATCTAGTTATAAAAGAGCTGATAAAATTGCTATTACAAACTATAGTAGTTTTTTAATAATAGTACGTTTTTTGATGATGCTCACTCTGCGGAAGATTACATTGCTTCTCATTGGAATATAGACATTTCTAGACATGATAATAATTTATTGTATAAAGTATTAATTGAAAATCTAAAAGAGATTATAGATCCTGTACATTATAATAGAATGTCCAATGATAAACCTATTGAAGACGAAAAGGCTTGGATTGATAAAGTTCCTAATATAAAAATGATTGAGAGTATAGGAACCATCGTTGATATTATGGATGAACATGTAAAAGGTACTGATTTACAATACTCTTGGATTAATATAAAAGACAAAATACATGCCTGTAATATATTCATAAGTTGGAACAAAATTAGTATAAGACCTTTTATATCTCCAACTTTAACTCATGAACCTTTTAACAATGCAGTGCAACGAATATATATGTCAGCAACATTAGGAGTGAGTGGGGAATTAGAAAGAGTGATGGGAGTAGAACATATTGAAAGATTGCCAATAGTAAATGAATGGGATGAAAAAGGATTAGGTAGAAGATTCTTTATTTTTCCGCAGGTTTCTTTAGATACAAGTATTTATGAAGATGTTATATATTTTTTACAATTAAATTAATGATTAAATTGTTAGATATAGATGGTATCTTAAGATAAATATTTTCCAGTAGGATCAGAATGGAGAATTTGAAATAACGTATTAGTACTATCTAAGTAGATATTATATGTGAGGAGAGGGTTTATGAAAAGGTATATATTTATCATAATAGTTATTTTATTATTAGTAAGTTGTAAAAATATAAGTGAAGAAGCTATGTCTCATCAAGAAGTTGAGGAAGATATTGAATATTTTCTAAAGACCTTAGATACACATCCTCTTGTATCTGAAAAACCCGAATTAGCTAGAGAACTTAATGAATTTGTATATTCAGAGATTAAGGATTCAATTACAGAGAAAAATTTATATTTTATAGTTTCTAAAGCACTGTCACAAATCAATGATGCTCATACTATGATTGATATTTATAGCCAAGATTTTAGAGCGGTGGATTTTAGAGTTAAGTGGTTAGAAGATGGGTTGTTTATTATTTCGGATGGCCAAATGTTTAGCAAAGGAGACAAAATATTGAAAGTTGGTAATAAATCAATAAATGAAGTATTAAACGATTTTAGTAAAGTTTTATCTGTTGAAAATGAAAATAGATTAAAGTTTTTAATTGAACAGTTGCTACCAACTAAGATGTATTTAGAATATTTAAATGTTATTAATGAAGATGGAACTGTAACATTTAAAATAATGAACATTGAAGGTGAAGAGAGTAATATAAAGTTGAGATTTAATACAAGATATAATTTACTAGATAAACATTATAAAGATATTTTTGATAATCCTTACTATTATGATATAGATAGTGAAAATAAAGTAGGAGTCTATTATTTAAACCAGTGTTTATATAATGATGAATTTAAGAAATCAGTAGGCGAGTTTTTTAATGAAGTTAACAAACTAGATATTAGAAAAATAGCAATAGATGTAAGACGTAATCCAGGCGGAGATTCTAGAGCTATATTAGAAATAGTTAAATATTTAGAATATGATCAGGTTGTTAATCTTAATCAATCCATAAAATCTATAAATAAATCCGGTATAAGTTATGATGGTGATATTTATATTTTAGTTTCTAAAGAAACATTTAGTTCAGGAAATGGTTTAGCTGGTGTATTTAAATATAATAATTTAGGAATTTTAGTGGGAGGAGCTACGGGTAATAGTACAAAAGCTTATGGAAATACAATATCTTTCACTTTACCCAATTCAAAAATTATGTACAATATAGCAACAAAAAAAATTTTAATACCTGTTAATGGTTCACATAGCAATACTATCAAACCTGATATAAACATTAAAGTAAATATTGATGATATTTTATCTAAAAGAGATCCAGTAATTAAATGGTTAAAGTATGAATGATTTTACATGTTTCCCTAGACTCTGGAAAGAAGAGTTGACTTTTCATTAGATATTACATATTTATTTAATAGATTTTGTATTTTATGGCTTTAAATATTCCTTATTATATAGATATGGTATTGATATAGATTATGAATAGATTTAGCTTGAATACCTAAAACTTATCTAGAACATCTTTTAAAGGTAAGAAGGAGAATTCTTAATTCAAAAAGGAGATAAAAATCTCTAAAATGGCATTAACTATATTAGTGCAATGAATATTTATGCAGCAATTTCGTTTATCGAAGTAAAAATTCATGATAATTAATCGATAGGCGAAGTTGTTTATGGTAATCTAAAAGTATACCACCATTCTAATTGAAAACTAGTCCACTTTTAAATATAATACCCCTATATATTCAAAATATTTTGGGGGTATGGAGGTTGATAAGGTTGGTGGAAAAGTCAGAGATATTGTTAAAATACTTTAGAGAAAATAAATCTTAACGACAAATAAGTAGAGAAACGGGAATATCCAGAGTAACAGTTAAAAAATATATAGATGAATTCCAAAAAAAGACTAAAGAATTAAATGTACTAGATAAAAATAAAAATCAAGATCTAATAGTGTCTTTGATAGAAGAGTTAGCTTTAAAATCTAAATATGATACAAGTAGTAGAACTAAAATTAAATTAACAAATGATGTTAAAAATGAGATTGAGAATCTAATCTTAAAAAATGAAAAGAATAAGTCGCTCGGTAGAGCTAAGCAATTAATGAAAAAAATAGATATTCATGAATATTTGATAGAAAAAAGTTATGATATTAGTTATTCTACTGTTTGTAATTACACCAAAGATACCTATGATAAAAAAGAAACTTTCATAAGACAAGAATATCAATTGGGAGAGACTGTAGAATTTGATTGGGGTGAAGTAAAACTTGAGATAGGTGGTAAATCTTTATCATTATATATGGGATTATTCACTACTGCTAATGGTTCTTTTCATTATTCAAAGCTTTACCATAATCAAAAAACAGAGAATTTTTTAGATATGCATGTGGAATTTTTTAATTTTATCGAGGGAAATCATAAAGAAGTTGTTTATGATAATATGAAACAAGCTGTTAAAAGATTTGTTGGTAAGACTGAAAAAGAAGCTACCGATCATTTAATATCTATTGCTTTGTATTATGGTTTTAAATATAGATTTTGCAATACAAGATGTGGAAATGAAAAAGGTCACGTTGAAAGAGGTGTTGAATTCATAAGAAGAAAAGCCTTTCCAATAAAAACTGATTTTAATTCTTTAGAATAAGCAAATGAACATTTGATAAAAGAAATCATGGAATTAAATTCTAAAAAGAGACATTGGCTTTCTAATAAGAGTTCTTCGGACATTTTAAGTGAAGAAAAACTTTATCTTTTACCTTTTAAGCCTAATTATGATGCAGCTCGTAGAAAGGAATTAAGAGTTAATAAATGTAGAACAGAATAAATATTCAGTTCCAGATTATTTTGTAGAAAAATTTATAAAAACTAACATATATACAGATAAAATTAAGATATACTACAAAGATAATTTAATAGCAGAATATCTTAGAGATTATGGTGTTCATGAATGGATAAACTGAAGATATCAAAAAAATGACAAAGAAAACTAAATTATCTATAGAAAACCCTGATAATTTTTTATCGGATAATAAGGAAATATTAAAGCAATATTTAAAATTTAAGCAATCAGTTGAATACAAAAATTCACCTGCATATAAAATTCAATCTTTGCTTAAAGAATTTAATAGTGTAAGTGGATACTATGATATATTTATCCCAGCGATGAAAAAACTAAGTAATTCTTATGCTGAATACTATAGACAATTAGAAATTGCTAATGAAAAATTACTTGAACAATACCCAGAAATTGAAAAATTAAATAATTAAATTTTGCTATAAAAAATGATTAAATCTGAAAAACTAGTAAGGAGTTGTTGTATATGGAATTACTGTTAAGACCCATGACTAATGATATTTTTGCTAAATACATAAATAAGTCTATAAAGAAATATGCTAATGAACATGTAAAAGCTGGTAATTGGATAAAAGAAGATTCTTTAGAAAGAGCAGAAAAAGAATTTAAAAAATTATTGCCTGAAGGTTTAAAAACAAAAAAACACTATTTATTTTCTGTAACTCATGAAAAAAATAATATAGGAGTACTATGGTTGAACATTTATATAAACAATAATATTAAGCAAGCTTTTATATATGATATTGAATTAGAAGAAGAATATCAGGGTAAAGGTTATGGTAAACAAACTATGAATTTGATAGATAAGTATTTGAAAGAAAATGATGTTGATAGTGTACAACTACATGTTTTTGCACATAATGAAAGAGCAGTGAGTTTATATAAAAAAATGGGATATAAATTTACTGATTTTATGATGATTAAATATTTATAGTTACAGACTGTATAAAAATATTTAGTTATTAAAAAAAGCTGATTTAATCAGCTTTTTTATTTTAGTAATTTTCACTTTTAATAGTCCTTTTCATTGGTTT
This sequence comes from Senegalia massiliensis, assembly GCF_009911265.1. Classification (NCBI taxonomy): domain Bacteria; kingdom Bacillati; phylum Bacillota; class Clostridia; order Eubacteriales; family Clostridiaceae; genus Senegalia; species Senegalia massiliensis. The sequence goes on from NZ_QXXA01000015.1 coordinate 26,457, forward strand.
CCAAATTAAACTTATTATTAATATAGATATTATAAGTTCTGGCACCATATATGTTGCATTATAACCAATAGAATAAATCCAAGGATTTTGATCGCCAGCATATGAGGCAAAGAATATTACACCAGATAATACATGGGAAATTAATCTTCCACTTAATGCTAATATTATACCAATAATCAAAGTTAAGTATCCCTTTACTCCATCTTTTTTTATCTTATATCCTAGACCTGCAAGTCCTAAAAAACCAAATGCTATTGGATAGTCTAATAAGAATTGTATAGGATGATAAAATGAGGGTTTTAATAAAAAGTCTACAAGTCCATAAGTAGCTCCCATAAATATTCCAGGACCTAGTCCCCATCTTATAGCAAATATCATTATGGGAATCATACTACCAGCTGTAACAGATCCACCACTGGGTGCCTGATATATTTTTATATAACTAAGTAATATTGATAAAGCTATTAATATTCCACCTTCTGTTAACATTTTTGCACTCCATTTTTTGTTCATATTGAACCTCCTTAAAATTTAGTATAAAAAAAGCCACTACAAAGGTAGTGGATATTTTTTAAAATATACACTTTCCTCCGCTAGTATTATCTAGTTCAGGTAGTAAGGGTCGTGATAAATCACTCTCAGCCATAAAGCTCCCCTAGTGTTAACGTTTTATTCTTTTGAATACATAGTATCATATACTGTATATAAGTGTCAATATAAACTAATGTTGAATTTATTAGTTATCAATGGAAGATAAAGATATATATATAGTATTATTTTATACTCTCTTTATATCATACTAAGTGTGTGATATAATAAATAATATTATATAGAAAAGAGGTGGAATATGGACTTAATTAAGCATATTTCAATAGTTATAACTTTGATTATAACACTAATTTTACCAGTTGCATTTATAGCTCTATTATATAAAAAAGATAAAAAGACTTTAATTTGGTCTATAATAGGAATACTTACATTTTTTATAGTTCAAATAGCTATTAGGATTCCTATATTAAATTATTTAAGTTTGAAGCCTTGGTTTATAGTAAATATTTCTTCAAAAACTTATGTATATGCCATATTTTTAGCTTTAACAGCAGCATTAGTTGAAGAAGGTGGTAGATTTTTATCTTTTAAATTCATTTTAAAAGATCATATTACATGGTTAAAAGGCATTGCATTTGGAATAGGACATGGAGGCATAGAAGCATTTTATCTTGTAGGATTACCTTTTATAAAAGCTTATTATAGTTTTTTAAATGGAAATTTGAATTTATTTAGTAATATAACAGTAGAAAATATAATTTTATCAGGTTTCGAAAGAGTTCTAGCAATAATAATACATATTGGATTATCATTAATTGTCTTATATAGTGTTAAAAAGAAAAAATATAAAAATTTATTATATGCATTTATCATACATACTTTAGTGAACTTACCTATCTTAATCATTAATAGTGAAATCTTTATATGGACTTATATTATTATATGGAGTGTTATATTACTTAATGTCACATTTAAATACAAGAAAAAAATGAAAGAGGTTTTTTAGTATGAGAAATAATAGAATAATTATGATTATAATTATAGCTTTAATGTTTAGCTCATTGATTGGATGTAATAATGAAAATGAAGAAATAAATGATAATGTAAAAACACCTGAAGAAACTATATCATCTTGGGCAGATGATATAGTAGAAAACTTTTTAATTTCTATAGATAAAAAAGACTATGAATCCTTTAGTAAGGATTTTAGTGAAAATATGAAAGAACAATTAAATGAAAGCATGTTCAAAGAGCAGGTTTTACTTATATCTGAATTAATAGGGGATTATATAAAAGGTTCTAAAGAATTATTAACTACAGAAGAAGTAGATGAAAATAATATAAAGTTGATTTATAGTTCAGATTATTCAAATGAAAAGAATGAAGTTATTGTAACTACAGTATTTAATAAAGAGAGTCAACTTATTGAAGGGTTGTTTATTAATTCTGAAAAAATACAAAATATGCAATAAAATGTAGAATAGAGTTAAAGGCAAAATGATGTATAAATTTATACATCATTTTGCCTTTAATTATGGATTCATACTAGCACACTCTTACTTTGTTTTAAATGTTTCAGGTGATTTTTTATAAACTAAAGTTATAGCAATTAATATATAAATAATAGAAATTGCTATTGTAATAGGTAAAAATATTTTTGCTGGTGCGTCAATTTGTAATGACATGTAAGAAATAAAATATACAGCAAAATTAATAATTTTAAAAAAAGGATTTTTAACTTTTAAATCAGTTGTATAAGGTTGAAAAATATAATACATGAAAATATAATGTATTGAAAAAAATAAATTTAATACTATAATGAATATTAAAATTGGTATTATATCTATAATCCTTGAGGAATCATAAATAAATGTAATGATTAATAGACCTAAACATAGTATCAATATAGGAATAATATTACTATAAATTATTTTTTTTAGTCTTAAAAAAAACATTTTGAGCAAAGCATCACCTTGTTTATAAAAGCTATATTTAAGTAATGATATATCACAATTATAAAAAAGTGATTTAATTATATTTTCCGAATTAGATAGTAAATAAATTATAAAAACAAATAATGTATATTTATTTATTATCATATCTATTAGTTCTTTTTCTGGGATATCATCTATAAATATATTTAATACCAATATAGCTATGAAACCAAGTATTATTATAGCTGATTTTATAAGCATTGGTCTATATATTGTTTTCTTATGCCTTTCGAAAAATATGGAATTTAAATAATCATATCCCTCTTTATTATTAAATTTACTTGATTTTAAATCATCAGTAGAATAATCTTTTTCATCTAATTTAATGCCCACAAAATTAGCTTCTTTGTAAACTTCATTTAATTCTTTAAAATCCTCTATAGTATTTTGAGAATTTATTACATCCCAAAAGTTTTCATATTTATATATGTATATACTTGATAAAATACCTAAGGTTAAAGTAATTAAAAAAGGTATATTATTTGTAAAGAAAAAATATACAAATGAAAAATATAATTTTGGCATAAATAAAAAAGATATTAAATAGCTTACTATAACTATAATAGCATATATAATAACTTGAATTATTGGTTTACTATTTACATTAAATTGTCTTTTATTAAATAAGAAAAGGTATAATGCTTCACTTATTATATTTATTGAAGATATCATTAAAGATAATTTAATTCCAAATAAAAAGTTGAAATTTAAAAACTTAAAGAATATATAAAAAAATATTATTTTACCTAAAAATTTAATAGTTTCTTCGAAGAATATTTTAGAAATAAAATATTCTTTAGGTGGCATTCTCATTTGTTTTATTAAAATAAACTTTTCTTTATCTGTAGAGAGTGTATTTGAAAATACAAATGCTAATATAAAATAAAATGAAAGTATAAGCGAAAATATAGCATTTATATTTATATTTATATCACCATCAAATATCAAAAATGCAGGTAAAAAAATAGGGAGCAAAAATGATACAGCAGTTTTTATAGGTGTACTAACAAAACTCCAAATTATAGATAAAACACTTAGTATACTTTTAAATTTCATAAAAGAATAATTAATATTTTTAAGTAAATTTTTTATTAAAGGAATCTTTTTTAAAAAATATAAAAATGCATTTATTGATATTGAAAATTGTATATTTGATATTTGTCTAATTGTTCTAATCATTTATTTTCTCCTCAAGCATTTCTATAACTTTATCTTCAAAATCAGGATTTTGTAATAGCTCTTTTTGCATAAGGGATAATTTACCATTATTTAAAGCTACTATTTCATCACATAAGTCTTTTGCTAATTGAAGGATATGAGTAGAAAATATAATTATATGATCCTTTCTAATTTCTCTAAGGAGTCTTTTTATTTCTAAAGCTACAACTACATCTAAAGATGTTAGAGGTTCATCTAATAATATTACAGGTGGCCTTCTTATTACAAACATGAGCATTTGAAGCTTATTTTTCATTCCATGAGAATATGACCTGATTAATTTATGTCTGTCTTCATAATTGATTTTTATTATTTCAAAATATTCATCTATTAATAGAGGATGATCTAACTTATCTTTATTTATATCTATAAAAAACTTTATGAATTCATATCCAGTTAAAAATTCAGGAAGTATAGGATCAGAATATACATATGATAAGTTAGTAGATTCTAATCTTTTTCTCGCACCATTTATTTCTATGTAAGCTTTACCTTCATCTGATTTTAACTCTTCTGATAATATATTAAAAAAAGTTGTTTTTCCTGCTCCATTTCTTCCAAGAAGAGCATAGATATTTCCTTTATTAAATTCAAAATTTAAATCTTTAAGTACCTCTTTATTTTCAAATGATTTACTAATATTTTCGATTATTAACTTCATATATACCTCCAATATTTTCTATTTAACATACATCATTATATTATAAAGATAATTTTTTATCAATACATCAAATATATAGACAATACCATATGAAGGAAGTATAATGATTGTATATTAAAATATTAGAGGTGATATAATGAGTAATTTAATAATAATGATTATAATATCATTTTCCATAATAGCAGCCATAGATAAAGTAATTGGAAACAAGATGAAACTTGGTAATCATTTTGAAGAAGGTTTTAAATCTATGGGAGGTCTCGCCCTTACTATGTTAGGTATTTATACTATATCTCCACTTATAGCTAAGGTTATATCGCCTTTTCTTTTTCCAATTTCAAAAGTAACAGGGATAGACCCATCTATATTTATAGGGATATTTTTGGCTCCAGATATGGGCGGATTTAATGCTTCATTAGCTATAGCACATGATGCTCAAATTGGGATTTTCTCTGGACTTATACTTAGTTCAATGCTAGGTGCTACCCTTGTATTTACTATTCCTATTGCCCTTGGAATGATAAAAGATGAAGATAAAAAACATTTTTCAAAGGGAATATTATATGGCATAATAACTATACCATTAGGTAGTTTGGTTTCTGGTGTTATGATGGGAATAGATTTTGACATTTTATTATTGAATCATATTCCTATATTATTATTTTCTATTATGATATCAATGGGACTTTTTTTATGTCCTGATAAATTATTTAATGCATTTGAAAAATTTAATAAATTTATACTTTTACTTAGTACATTTGGTTTAATAATAGGAATTTTAAAGTTTACTTTGGGTATTAGTATATTTAATGATATAATTCCAATTGAAGAAGGACTAGTAGTTATAGGTAAAATTGCTATTATTCTTTCAGGAGCATATCCTTTAGTGTCTTTTATATCAGAAAAATTAGAAAAAGGACTTAGTTCTATTGGAAATAAGCTAAATGTAAATAATGATTCCATACTTGGAGTAATTACATCACTTGTGAATACAATACCTATGATTTCTATATATGACAAGATGGATAATAAAGGTAAAGTTATAAATTCAGCATTTGCTGTAAGTGCATCTTTTGTATTTGGTGGACAAATGGCATTTGTTTTAGGGGTTTCACCTGATATAATAGGACCATTTATAGTAGGAAAAATAGTTGCAGGAATCTCTAGTATTATAGTTATATTTGTTTCAACTAAAGAATATGGAAGTTATTTCAAGAATAAGAAATTTAGAAGAAAACATTTAGCTTTTAAAATAAAGAAATAATAATTGGAGGGATTGATTTGAATATTAAAAGTAATATTGAAAGACTACGTAAACTAATGAAGCAAAATGGAATTGATGCTTATATAATTTCAGATGTAGATCCACATCAATCAGAATATGTTGCAGAGTATTTTAAAATGAGAAGTTTTATATCAGGTTTTACAGGGTCAGCTGGTACTGTGGTTATAACTATGGATAAAAATGGTTTATGGGCTGATGGAAGATATCATATACAAGCAGAAGAACAACTTAAGGGATCTGGAATAGATTTATTTAAGCAAGGCCTAGAAGGAGTGCCTACATATACGGAATGGTTAAAAGAGGTATTAGATAAAGGTAGTAATGTAGGATTTGATGGAAAAGTTATATCACAGGCAATTGCAAAAGATATTATAGAAAAGTTTAAGAATACTGGTATAAATGTAAATCATGAGTATGATTTTATAAAAGAAATTTGGAATGATAGAGGTAAACAAAACTTTAATGAAATATACAACCATGATATAAAATATGCTGGGAAGAGTACAAAAGAGAAGTTACAATCTGTAAGGGAAAAAATGAAAGAAAATAATGCTGATTATTATATTTTAGGTAGCCTAGATAATATTGCTTGGTTGTTTAATATACGTGGAACAGATGTACCTAACAATCCAGTTGTATATTCATATGCTTTAGTATCTCATAACAAAGCTACAATTTATTTAAATAAAGATAAATTGAATGGTAAAGCTAAGAATACTTTAGAAGAAAATAAAGTTGAAATAAAGGAATATGAAAAAATAGCTGAAGATTTAAATAATATAGCTGAAAATGCTAATGTATTTTTAGATGAATCAAAGATAAATAGATATTTATACAAATCTTTACCTAAAAATACTAATAAAATTAAGGGAACAAGTATAGCTACAAGTCTTAAATCTATAAAAAATGACATTGAAATTAAAAATTTAAAAGGTTGTCAAATTAGAGATGGTGTAGCTATGGTGAGATTTATTCATTGGCTAAAAGAAAATGTAGCTAAAGAAAAAATTACTGAAATAGATGCTATTGAGAAACTTGAAAACTTTAGAAGAATGAATGATAAATTTAAAGGTATTAGTTTTGATACAATAGCAGGGTATAAAGATCATGCTGCTATGATGCATTATAAAGCAAATAAAGATAGTCAGTATACTTTAGAAGATAAAAGTTTATTTTTAATAGATTCTGGTGGTCAATATCTAGATGGGACAACAGATATTACAAGAACTATAGCACTAGGAGATGTTACTGAGAAAGAAAAATCAGATTTTACTCTTGTACTAAAATCTCATATAGCTCTTGATAAATTAGTATTTTTATATGGAACAACAGGATCTAATATAGATATAATAGCAAGAAAACCTATGTGGGAAAATGGGCTGGATTATAAATGTGGTACTGGTCATGGTGTTGGATTTTTCTTAAATGTACATGAGGGTCCACAAAGTATTAGTAGACAGCCTAATAAAATAAAATTAGAAGAAAATATGATTTTAACTAATGAACCAGGTATTTATAGAAATGGTGAGCATGGTATTAGAATAGAAAATACTATAGTTGTTAAAGAAAAGTTTGAAAATGAATTCGGTAAATTTATGGATTTTGAAACAATTTCATATTGTCCAATTGATTTAGATGCTATAGAACCTTCATTGTTAGATAATGAAGAAAAGAAGTGGCTAAATGATTATCATAAAGAAGTATATAGTAAATTGAGTCCATATTTAGAAGAAGACTTACAAAAGTGGCTTGAAAATCAAACAAGAGAAATATAATAAACTTCAAGGTACCTATTAGGTACCTTGAAATTTATGTAATATATGGAAGGACTGTTGTTAGTAATTTTTGAAATAATTCTAATTCTTTATCAGAACATTTATTTAGTAGACTTAATAATTCATTGATTTCTAAATTTTCTTTCAAATAAAATCCATTATTTTCTAAAATTACAGCACTTTCATTTATTTTATCTCCAAAAATTAAGTAATCAAGAGAAATATGAAGGTGTTTAGATATATTCACCATAGTTGTTAAACTCATCTGTCTTTCTCCTCTTTCTAATTGTCCTATATAATAATCAGAAAGGTTTATTAACTCTGCTAATTCTTCTCTTGAAAGTTTAAATTTCTCTCTTTCGTTTCTTATTCTTAAACCTATGGATTTATTGTCTATAGGTGTATTATTTTCCATAAAAACAACTCCTAACTTACTTTATACTTTAACGGATTTTAAGAAATATTTTAATGTGCTGATTGCATATATATTACACTTGCTTATTGCTAATATATGTTATAAAATTTAATGTATATTGAGATTATAGGGGGAAATTAAATGAAAACTAATAAATTAATTATTGGAAAGAAAATTTTATGTAATGCTATTAATATGAACATAAGTAAAGAAATAATAATTAAAATAAGTCAAAAAATAGATAAATATATTTTAGAATATCATTCTGATAATAATAAAAAGGATGATGGATATTAACAATGTAATCTTATTGTAACCATTTAATACTGTTTTGTTACTCAAAATCCTCTTATATTTTATAAGATATATATTGTTAGAAAGATATATGAAATTTTAGGAGGATAAAGGTGAGTAGAAAAAAAAGGTTTATAAGATTCATATTTTTATGTATAATATCAATTGTAATTATAATTATTCTAATTGGAAACCATAAAAGTGTAAGTTATAGTGGCAAAAAAATAGATGTTCAAAATAATGATAAAAATAATTTGAATGAAAATTCAAATCAAAATAGTATAGAAGTTGAGCAAGATTATAATGAAACTGATTTATCGACTGATAATAGAGAAGATGATATAGATAATGATACAGAAAATGATACAGAAGATGATATAGATACTGTATTAACTGTACCAGTAGAGGAGGCATATAAGAAGGATGATAGAAAAATTGCATTTCTAACTTTTGATGATGGTCCAAGTAAAAATACTACTGAAATATTAAAAATACTTGATGAAGAGAATATTAAAGCGACTTTTTTTGTATTGGGAAAACTCGCTAAGTATAATGATGAAACAATTAAAGATATATATAATAAAAATCATAAAATTGGAAATCATACATATTCTCATGAATATAGAAAAATATATTCATCTACTGATATTTTATTAAATGAAGTTAACAAAACCAATGAAATATTAAAAGGAATATTAGGAGATGATTTTAAAAGTAATCTTTTTAGATTTCCAGGAGGTTCATTTGGAGAAAATAAATCAGTATATAGACAAGCAATAAAAAATCAAGGATATAAATATGTTGATTGGAATGCTTTGAATAAAGATTCAGAAGGTAGAAACAAAACTCCAAATGAATTATTGCTTAATATAAAAGAAACAACAAAAAATAAAAAAAGAGTTATTATTCTTATGCATGATTCTGCTACAAAGAAAAATACAGTAGAGTCTTTACCAATGGTAATTGATTATTTGAAAAATGAAGGATATGAATTTGGTGTTTTAGATTAAAATATTTATAGAAGGTTGAAAAAATGAAAAGCATAAAGACAAGAGTAGTAGGAGCATTTATTTTAATAATAGTAATTACTATTTTAATATTTGAAGTATTATTAATAGAATTGCTTCAGAGTTATTACTATAAGAATACTGAAGAAATAGTTACAAATCAAATTAAAATATCATCTGATTTTTACTCACGATACTTTTCCAATGTTTCACTTAAAGATAACATATTAGATAATGTTGATGTTTTTTGGAATCAAACAGAGAGTCAAGTTCAAATATTAGATTTAGAAGGTAATGTTTTAATGGATTCTATAGGAGTAATACACAAAGATAAATTATCAACAAGTGATGTAAGAAAAGCTCTATCAGGAGATCATGCTACATGGATTGGAAAAGTAAATTATGATAATCATGAAGTAATGGCAGTATCACATCCATTGATATCATCTAATAAACAAATAGGTGTAATTAGATTTGTGACTTCTTTAGAAAAAATTAATAAAGCAATTATAAATATTTCCATGGTTTTTATCTTCATAGGTTTAGGAGTTATAATTATAGCAATTTCAGTTAGTTATATTATATCGAATACTATAGTATCACCTATTAAAGATGTGACAAAGATTGCAGAACAAATGGCTGAGGGTAATTTTAAAGTAAGAGGAAGTAATGAATATGATGATGAAATAGGTAAGTTAAATGATACACTTAATTATATGGCTGAAGAAATAACAAAAAAGGAACAACTTAAAAATGAATTTATATCTTCTATATCACATGAATTACGCACACCTCTTACATCAATTAAGGGATGGGCATCTACTTTAAACACAGATAATAATGATAATGAAGAAATTTTAAAAGATGGTTTAATTATAATAGAGAATGAAACTGAAAGATTAACCAAAATGGTAGAAGAATTATTAGATTTCTCTAGGTTTAATTCAGGAAAAATGATATTAAAAATACAAGAGACAAATTTTAAAGATATACTTAATTATATAAGAATTAATATGATGCCAAGAGCTCAAAGAGCTAATTTGTTTTTTAATGTAGACTTTAAAGGGGAAAATGACAAAGTATATATTGATAGAGATAGAATAAAGCAAGTTCTAATAAATGTTTTAGATAATGCATTTAGATTCACTAAACCAAAAGGATATGTAATATTAATTTCACAAATAAAAGATGATGTATTAACCATAGAGATTAAAGATAATGGTTGTGGTATTAATAACCAGGAGCTTCCAAAGGTGAAGGAGAAATTTTATAAAGGTAAAACTAATAAATCTAATACAGGTTTGGGGCTTTCCATAAGTGATGAAATAATAAAAATGCATAATGGACAAATAAACATTGATAGTGATTTAGGGCAAGGAACTAAAGTTATAATTAAGATACCTATATCTAAAAAGGTGATAATAGATGAATAAAATTAAATTATTAATAATATTATTTTTTATATTGCTTTTACAAGGCTGTAATATTGAATTAGATGATGGAGATAATATTGTTTCACCAAACAATCCAAATATAGCTATACAAGGTAAATGGAAAATAAAAGACAAGACTTATGTAAAAGACGATAGCTTAAAAAACAACCAATCAAATATATCAAATAAGAAAGTTATTTTCAGTGATAAATATATATATATAAATAATAAATTAATTGAAAATCCAGAATATAAATCAAAAAATGTAAATACAAAAGAGTATCTATTATATAATTATAAAATTGACATGGATGTTTTAAAAATTGATTCTGAAAACATAAATGTTTTAATAGTTACATCAGGTAATAATTATTTGTTTGATATTGTATATAAAGATGATAAAAATATTTTAATGTATTACAGTGGAATGTTTTTGCATTTGGAAAAAATATCAAATGATACAGATATAAATATAGATGATAATGAAGATACAGGATATATAAATGAAGAAAGTGATTTATATAATAATTTAGCATCAGGTGTTTTATTGGGACTAAGGTCACATGATACAAAAAATTCTGATGGGAAATATACATATAGAACACTATGGATATCATCAGAAAATAAGAAACTAAATCCAATATTAGAATTAAATAATTTATTTATCCCAAGAAAAAATGGGTTTTGGAATATGAAAATTAATAGTACTTCTTCTGCAGATACTTTATCAATAAATCCAATAGAAGATAATATTAATAAATCATTAGAGATTAAAGAACGTAAGGATTTAGACAAAGAGAAAAAAGTAATTCAATTTGTAAGTGATGACTATGTTATAACAGAATATGCCAAAGTAAATGATTTAGATAATTCTGCTCCTAGATTTAGGGTTTTACCTTTAGACAATATTAACTCTTCACAAGGTGTATTTCTAAAGGATATATATATTGAAAATGGGAAAGAAGCATATAATAATTCTGCGAAGGCTTTTTTAGTATCAAAGGGACAAGAAGAATTAAAAAATAAACAAGTTAATATTAATGAACAAAGTTTTACTATGACTAGAAGAAATGGATATTGGATTTTAAAAGGACGTTTATTTTACATGATGGAAGGTAAAGAAAATTATAAGGATTTTAATATAAATATTTTACCTACAGAGGAATTAATAAAATATAATGATCTACTATTATCTTGGAATTATATTAAATCAAGAGTTCCTCAAGCAATAGATGCATATACCTCACCTAATAAGGATTTAGCTATAATAATTACAGAATATGAAATATATATTTTTTATATTGAAAATAATTTATTATCTTCTAAACCTATAAAAATTATTGAAAAGCGAAATCAAGAAGAGGTTATAATGGCAGAATGGTCTACTAATAATTATGTAGATTTATGGAATGATAAAATAAAAGAAGAACTTAAATAAATATATTTAAAACATTATAATTACTAAGGAGTTGCAAGGTAATTGGGGAAAATATTAGTATTAGAAGATGAAGAAAGTATAAGAAAGTTTATAAAAATTAATCTTAAAAGAGCAGGATATGAAGTAATAGAAGCTGTTGATGGAGAAGAAGCTTTACAAAAGTCATTATATGAAAGTGAAATTGATGTTGCTATTTTAGATGTAATGTTACCTGGAATTGATGGATTTTCAGTTTGTAAACAATTAAGAAAAAATGATAAACAAATTGGAATTATTATGTTAACTGCAAGAACTCAAGAAATAGATAAAATAACTGGTTTATCTATTGGTGCTGATGATTATGTAACTAAGCCTTTTAGTCCTAGTGAATTAGTTGCTCGTGTAGATGCACTATATAGAAGAGTAAAGTTGTTAAAGAAAAATAAATCAGATTATTTTATGCAGGGTCCATTTAAAATAGATTTAAAAGGTAGACAATTATATAAAAATGGTAAGATTATAGAGTTAACTCCTATTGAATATGATTTAATATATTTATTTCTAATGAAACCAAATAAGGCACTTAGTAGAAATGATATAATAGATAGTGTATGGGGAAAAGATTATTTTGGGTATTATAAAGCGGTAGATGTAAATATAAGAAGATTAAGAAAAAAAATAGAAGACAATCCATCTGAACCAAAATATATTGAAACAGTATGGGGATATGGATATAGATGGAAAACAAATTAATTATAATTTAAAAAACATATAAAGTAAGAAGGAAAATATATAATTATATAGAAGTAAATATATATAATAAATAAAATAAAAGGAGAGTGATTTAATGATTTCTACTACAACACCAACAATTGAAGGTAAGAAAATTATTGAATATAAAGAAATAGTATTTGGTGAAGTTATTTCTGGAATGGATTTTATAAAAGATTTTGCAGCAGGTCTTACGAACTTCTTTGGAGGACGTTCAAAATCATATGAAGGTGAAATGATCAGAGCAAGAGAAGAAGCAATATTAGAAATGGAAAAGAGGGCAAAACAATTAGGAGCAAATGCAGTAGTAGGTGTAGACATAGATTATGAAGTTTTAGGACAAAGTGGTAATATGTTAATTGTTACTGCATCTGGAACAGCAGTTATTGTAGAATAGATTAATATTAAATGATAATGAAAAGTTAGAATTACAATTTGTAATTCTAACTTTTTTGTGTAAAGTAACCTAAATAATAAACTTTCATAATATATAATAGAATTTAATATTGTATGCTGGGTATATAGAATTTAGGAGGTTGTAAAAATGGATAATAATTATAAAGAAGTTAGTAAAACACTTTGGATAATATTATTTGCTAATTTCTTAGTTGCAATAATTAAGATGATTGTAGGCAATATAGTTATGAGCACAAGTCTTATAGCAGATGGTTTTCATTCTTTTGCAGATGGATCTTCAAATATAGCAGGATTAATAGGAGTGAAACTTGCATCAAAACCTACAGATAAGGATCATCCTTATGGGCATGAAAAGTTTGAATTAATTTCTTCTTTAGTTATATCAGGTATGTTATTTTTTATATCTGGTAATATAGTTATGGATTCATTTAATAAATTATTTAATCCTACAAAATTAAATATAAGTATATATAGCATAGTAGCTATAATATTAACTCTTATAGTGAATATTATAGTTTCAACTCTTGAATATAAGAAAGGTAAAAAGTTAAATAGTTCAATATTGATTTCAGATTCATATCATACGAGAAGTGATATATTTGTTTCCCTTGGAGTACTTATTACATTAATACTAATAAATTTAGGATTACCTAATATAATAGACCCAATTGTATCATTTATTGTTGCAGGCTTTATAATTAAAGCTGCTATTGAAATCTTTATATCTAGTAGTAGAATATTAGTAGATAAAAAGGCTCTTGATACTGAAAAAGTAAAAGGAATTATAGACAAATATTCAGAGATAAAAGGAATTCATAAAATACGTAGTAGAAGTACTGGAAAAAAAGTTTTTTTAGATTTACATATGTTACTTTCTCCAGATATGACCATAAAAACTTCACATGATTTAATTCATAATATAGAAAAAGATATGAAAGAAAATATTGATGAAGGTATTCAAATAATAGCTCATTTTGAACCCTATTATGAGGATTAATTTAATATTATATTGTTAATTTTCTAAAAATTCAGTTGACAAGAAAAAATAATTGTTATAAAATGTATTTGAAACAACGTTTCTTTTTTTATCCTCTAGCTGAAACAACGTTTCAATATGAATGAAATCGTTTTCTAACCTAAAATTATTAAGAAAGGTAAAGGTGGTAAGATGAAGCATAAGTTTATTGCAAAAAGATATTGGAAAGATATAACTACTCCTATGGGGCAGTCGGATGTTTTAGCAGCAAGTTTTGATGATGTAATTAATTTAAGTTTGGGAGATCCTGATCTTATTACAGATGACTTAATTATTGATAATTCAATGAAAGATGCTAAAGCAGGTCACACTAAATATACTGATTTTAGAGGTGATCCTGAGCTGAGAAAAGAGATAATAAAAACGTATAAAAAAGATTATAATATTGATTTTAAAGATGAAGAAATAATGGTAGTAGCTAGTGGATGTCTAGCAATGTATCTTGTACTGGAAGCAATAATAGATGATGGAGACGAAGTAATTATACATTCACCTTTTTTTACACCTTATCCACAGCAAGTTGAACTTGCAAGAGGAATTCCTGTATTCTTAGATACTTTAGAAGAAGAAGATTTTCAAATAAATATTGAAAGATTAGAATCTTTAATAACAGAAAGAACTAAGGCTTTGATTATAAATACACCTAATAATCCAACAGGAACATGTTTTACTAGAAGTACACTTGAAGATATAGCATACATAGCTAAAAAATATGATTTAGTTATAATTTCCGATGAAATATATGGAGCATATTCATACCAGAATCCATTTATACCAATGGTTACTATTGATGATATGAAAGAAAGAACAATAACTATAAATAGCTTTTCTAAAGATTATACAATGACAGGTTGGAGGATAGGACATGTACTAGCTCCAGACTATATAATAAAAACTATTCAACAAATAAATGAAAATGTAGTATTTACTGCTCCATCTATATCACAAAGAGGCGCAATATATGCCCTGAGAAATAGAGAAAAAATACAACCTCCTATGATAAAGGAATATCGAGATAGAATTTTTTATGCATATGAAAGAATAAACAAAATACCAAATATGAGTGTATTATCACCAAAAGGTACATTTTATTTATTTGTAAATATTAAAGAAACTGGATTATCTTCTACTGAAGTTAGTGATAGAATTTTAAAAAAAGCTCATGTATTAGTATTGCCTGGAATAGCTTTTGGTGAAGCAGGTGAAGGTTATGTTAGAATAGCTTGTACTGTAGGAATAGAAAAGCTTAAAGAAGCATTTGATAGGATAGAAAAAATGAAACTATTTCAAAATTAAAGGAGAGATAAAATGTTCAATATAAAAAAAGTAGTATTTCTTGGTGTTCCTGGTATGAATCCTAAAGATATAACAAATATGGAGAAATACATTAAAGAAGAATACGAAAATGTTGATTATGAATTTTTGTCTGAAAATGTAATACCAAAAGATGAATTAATTGAAAAATGTAAAGATATAGATGTTTTAATTTCTTGGGATCAGAAAATGGATGATGAAATTTATGAAAAATTGAAATTACGTGCTTATTGTGCTGCAAGTACAGGATATAATGCTGCAAATGTTGATGCAGCAACTAGAAATAATGTGATTGTTACAAATGTTTCAGGATATTGTACAGAAGAAGTTGCAACACATACCATAATGTTAATTCTAAGTCTTTATAGGAAAACATATAAAATGATTCCATATGTAAAAGAAGGAAATTGGGATCTAGAGATATTAGGTAAAATTAAAAGATTTGAAAATAGTACAGTAGGATTATATGGATTTGGCAAAATACCACAAGCAGTAGCAAAAAAATTAAGTGGTTTTGGAGTTAGAATTATTTCTTCAGATCCATTTGTAACAAAAGAGGATATGAATGAATTTAACGTAGAAAAAGTTGAAACAGATACTTTATTAAAAGAATCTGATTATTTATCATTACATGCTCCATTAGTAGATTCTACAAAATATTTTATAAGAAAAGAAAATATTAAAAAGATGAAAAATACAGCATATATAATAAATACTGCAAGAGGAGCGTTAATTAATTCAGAAGATTTATATAACTCTTTAAAAAATGGAGAGATTTTAGGTGCAGGTTTAGATGTATTAGAAGTTGAACCACCAGGGGAATTGGAAAAGAAAATAATAAACTTAAAAAATACAATAGTAACTGCTCATTCTGCTTACCTTTCTGAGGAAGCAGCAGATCAACAAATTAAAACTACAGCTAAAATTGTAGGACAAATATTAAGAGGAGAAAGACCCATGAATGTGATAAATCCTAAAGTTCTTGACAATATTCAATAGATAAAAAATAAAAAAGGGTGATTTTATGAGTGATAGTGATATTGGTAAAATAGAAAAAAGTAATGTAAGAGCAACTGACGTAGTAAAATTTGCAATATTTTCACTTATTGGTGCTTTACTATTTTTATTCCCAATTAAATATGGTAATAGTTTTAACATTCCAGTAGGCATTGGAATAGATTTTGTTAAAGGCTATATTCATGAGTATACTAAATATATTATGCTGATATTTGTAGTAATAAATGCTATATTAACCACAATAAATTATTTTTTCAAACCAAACTTTATACAGGAAAATAAATGGCTAAATAAAGTATTAGTTGCTACTCCATTATATTTAGTGAGTAGAATAATAGGAGCAATAGTTATTGTAATGGTGTTTTTCCAATTAGGTCCTGAAGCAGTTATTTCAGGTAGTACTGGTGGGACTATGTTAGACCTGACTATGTCATTGGTATCTGTACTTTTAGTAATATCATATACCATGCCACTTATAACTGACTTTGGAATAATGGAATTTTCAGGTGTATTAATAAGAAGTTTGGTGAAACCATTATTTACAGTGCCAGGAAGATCTGCAGTAGATTTAATGACATCTTGGTTTGGAGCTTCAAATGCAGCAGTACTTTTAACGGAAAGACAATATAATACAGGTTATTATTCTGGAAGAGAAGCGGCAGTTATAATGACTAATTTCTCTCTTGTATCAATTCCTTTTTGTTATATAGTAGCTACGATAATAGGTATAGAAAATTTGTTTACACCTTTTTATTTAACTATAGTAGTTGTAGGATTTATACTTGCGGCAATAATACCTAGAATACCACCATTGAATAAAGTAACAGAAGATTATAATAAAGAAACTGGAAAAGTCATAAACGAAACTGTTCCTCAAGGCAAAAGTAAATTTGCATATGCAGTAGAAACAGCTTCATTAAGAGCAAAAGATACTACATTTTCAGATGTAATTAAACAAGGGAATGATATGTTTTTTAGCGTTATTTTTGGTCTCGCACCAATTATACTTTCCTGGGGAACTATATCACTTATATTAGTAGAATTCACTCCAGTATTTAATATACTTGCATATCCATTTGGATTTTATTTAGATATATTAGGTGTAGAAGGAGCATTTGAATTATCACCTGCTACATTAGTTGGATTTGCAGATATGTTTATACCAGGACTTATCTTAGCACCATCTAAAATAATTGAAACTAAATTCATATTAGGTATACTATCACTTGTACAAATAATATATCTTACTGAAGTTGGAGTAATAATAATAAATTCTAAAGTTCCAATTGGATTTAAAGAGTTATTGTTTGTATTTTTAGAAAGAACTGTAATAGCTATACCATTAATAGTATTAATGACAAAGTTATTATTATAATATAAGATTAGACTCAGTTTAAACTGAGTCTAATCTTATATTAATTTTAATTCAGTTGAGATAGCTTCTGTAGTAGATTTTAACTTATCTTCTAAGAATTCTAAATTTTTATATTGTAGTCTTGTAGTAGGACCAGATATACTAATTCCTGCATTTATATCTTCATTTTTATCTTTTATAGGACTTGCAAGACAAGTTAATCCATATTCATATTCTTCGTTATCATGAGCAATAGAGGTATCTATAATATTTCGTTTATCATAATTAAATTGTTGTACATTGGTTATAGTATTGATAGTTCTTTTAGAAATATTTGAATTAAAATACTCACTAAGTTCTTTGTCAGTAAATTCCGCTAAAAATAATTTACCAATAGAAGAACAATGAAGAGGCGTTATAGGTATTAATTTTGAAACTAATATAGAAGACTCACCTTCAATACTTTTTAAAATTAAAATATTATCTTTATATTTCATTCCTAGATTTATAGTCTCTCCTATATCTTCAGAAAGTTTTTTCATATATGGAGTTGAAATAGATACTATATCAAATTGGTTTTTTGATTTCTCCCCATATTTAATATGAGATTTTCCTAGTATATACTTACCATCATCATTTACTTTTTCTACTGCATCCCATTTTTCAAGTGTAGATAAAATTCTAAAGACAGTAGCTTTAGGTAAATCTAAGTCTTTAGAAATAGTAGATACACCAACTTCTTCAGTATTATTATAAATATACTCAATTATATTCATAGCTCTATCTACCATTGTTATTATATTTATATCATTCATAATACTCCACCTTTATATATATTTCTATTATAATAATATCAGAAAATACCAAAAAATGATATAATGAGAATCTATTATGATTTATAAAATATAATATTAGGAGAATAGATATGAACAAAGTATGGATTTCAATTATAGTTGTTTTACTATTAATAGTATTTCTATATACACAAAATAATTTTTTGAAAGTTACTAAGTTTAAAGTTGATATAAAAAAAGATTTAGGACCATTTAATGGACTTAAAATATTGCATTTATCTGATTTGCATAATAAATCATTTGGGAAAAATCAAAATAAAATAATGAAAAAAATAAAGAATTTAAATCCAGATATTATATTCTTCACAGGAGACTTGATAGATAGTAGAAGAGATGGAATAGAAAATGGTGTAGATTTATTAAAGGAATGTTCAAGTATTGCATCTGTATATTATATAACTGGAAATCATGAAGAGAGAAGTGAAAAATCTTTATCTTTATATGAAGAATTAAACAAATTGAATGTAAATATATTAAGCAATCATAAGGATATTTTAATAAAAGGTGAATATAAATTAAATATTATAGGGATAAGAGATGAGACTATATCCAAAGGAAAATCAGAATTAGTTTCTAAATTAAAAAATATAGACATGGAAGAATCTGATATAAACATACTTCTAGCTCATAGGCCAAGTTATATTGAACATTATAAAACCCAGAAATTTGACTTAGTATTTTCAGGACATGCCCATGGTGGACAAATAAGAGCACCTTTAATCGGAGGATTATTAGCTCCTGACCAAGGGATATTACCACAATATGATTCTGGAATATATAAAATAGATAAAACTAATCTAATAGTTAGTAGAGGCCTTGGAAATAGTTTATTTCCTCAAAGGTTATTTAATAGACCACAGATAATACTAATTATATTAAAATAATACGAACTAAAATTAATCTGTATGAAGAAAAGTATGTGAATAGGTTGACGTAACAACCACATCCATAGTAAAATGTATTTAATAATAAAATATAGTTCATATAATAGCAGTAATATGGTCTGCAAGTTTCTACCGAACTACCGTAAATGGTTTGACTATGAGCAATTTTAATTTACGCTATTAGATTTTTTAAGTGTTGATTTTGCTCATTTGTGCAGAATTAACACTTTTTTGTGTTATATAATCTAATTAGTGAGAGGAGAAAATAAATGTTTACGATAAAAGAATATGTAAAACCGAATACAATAAATGAAGCTTATGAAATATTAATTTCCAAAAAAAACAATACAGTTATAGGAGGTAGTGCTTTCCTAAAGATGGGCTCAAAGAAAATAGGTACTGCTATTGATTTATCTAATCTTAATTTAAATTATATAAAAGACAAAGAAGGATATATAGAAATAGGAGCATATACTACACTTCGAGACTTAGAAACTAATCAACTTCTAAAAGAAAACTTTAAAGGAGTAATACCAAACTCTGTTAAAAATATAGTAGGAGTTCAATTTAGAAATATTGCTAATATAGGGGCTTCAGTTTTTTCTAAATATGGATTTTCAGATATAATAACTGCTCTTTTAGCATTAGATACAGAAGTTGAATTAGCTAAAACTGGAAGAATAAAATTAGATGAGTTTTTAAATAGCTCTTATGAAAAAGATATATTAACTAAAATATTTATAAAGAAAAATCAAAGAGTAGCAGTTTACAAAGACTTAAGAAATTCTGTAAGTGACTATCCAATATTAAATGTTTCAGTTTCAAGACTTGAAGATAATTTTAAAATATGTGTAGGAGCAAGACCTAATCGAGCTAAAATTGCTTTTAAAGCTTCTAGAGAACTATCTAATAGTAAAGAGGTTACAGATTTAGATTATTATGCAAACATTGCAAGTGATGAATTAAATTTTGGTACAAATGATAGAGCATCTAAAGATTATAGAAAAGCAATATCTAAGATTCTTATTAAAAGAGCTATAAAGGAGTTATTATAATGAAAATAACAATAATTTTAAATGGCAAAAAAATATATATAGAAGTAAAAAATAATGAGTATTTAGTAGATACCTTAAGAAAAATTGGCTTATCAAGTGTTAAAAGAGGGTGTGACACTTCTAATTGTGGTTTATGTACAATATGGCTTGATAATAAACCTGTTTTATCATGTTCAGTTCTTTCTATTAAAGCTGATGGATTAAATATTACTACCATGGAAGGACTTGAAAAAGAGGCAGAGGAATTTGCTAAGATACTTGTTTCTGAAGGGTCAGATCAATGCGGATATTGTAGTCCAGGATTTATTCTTACAGTATTAGCTATGAAAAATGAATTAGAAAATCCTACAGAAGAAGAAATCATTCATTATTTAACGGGTAATTTATGTAGATGTACTGGATATAAGGGTCAATTAAGAGCAATAAAAAAATATTTGGGGGTAGCATAATATGGGATATGTAGGTGAAAATATACCAAAAATTGATGGAATGGCTATTACTACAGGAAAGCCAGTGTATACAGATGATTTAGCAGATAAAAATTCTCTTATAATAAAGATATTAAGGAGTCCCCATGCCTTTGCAAAAATTAAAAATTTAGATATAAAAAGAGCTGAAAAATTAGAAGGAGTAGAATGTATTTTAACATATAAAGATGTACCTAATGTTAGATTTACTTTGGCAGGACAATCCTATCCTGAACCTTCTCCTTATGATAGATTAATTTTAGACGATATAGTAAGATATGTTGGAGATGAAGTTGCAATAATTGCTGCAACAGATGAAGAAATAGCAGAAAAAGCAATTAAGTTAATAAAAGTTGAATATGAAGTTTTTGATCCAGTATTAGATTTTGAAAAAGCAATAGATAATAAATCAATTATTCATACAGAAGATAACTTATATTGCAATTTTGATATAGGAATGAAACAGAAAAAAAATATAGTAACAACTAAAAACCTTGAAATTGGTGATGTGGAAAAGGAACTGGAAAAATGTGATGTAGTTGTAGAAGAAACTGTGTGTACCCAAGCACAAGCACACAGTATGATGGAAACATATAGAGCATATAGCTATTTAGATCATACTGGTAGACTTGTAGTAGTAAGTTCTACTCAGATACCTTTTCATATTAAGAGACAAATTTCACGAGCGTTAGAGTTACCATCTAGTAAAGTAAGAGTAATAAAACCTAGAATAGGCGGAGGATTTGGTGGAAAACAAACAGGGGCAGTTGAAATATTTGCAGCTATTGTAACTATGAAAACTAAAAAACCGGCTAAAATTATTCTTTCAAGAAAAGAGACATTTACTGCGACAAATAGTCGTCATCCTATGAAAATAAAGGTAAAACTAGGTGCAGATAAAGAGGGCTTTATAAAAGCTATAGATATTTATGGATTATCTGATACTGGGGCATATGGAGAGCATGCTCCCACAACATTTAATCTTGTAGGAGATAAAACACTACCATTATATAATAAGACAAATGCAGTTAGATTTAGAGGAGAAGTAGTGTATACAAATAAAATGTCGTCAGGAGCATTTAGAGGGTATGGTGCTACACAAGGAACTTTTGCAGTGGAAACAGCTATAAATAAATTATCTAAAAAAATAAATATAGACCCTACTTTAATTAGATTAAAAAATTTAATTAGAGAAGGAGAAACTTCTTTATTACATGAAGATGAAAAATTGGGTAGTTCTACACTTCATAAATGTATAGAAAGAGGAAAAGACTTAATAGGATGGGATGAGAAGTACCCATTTAAAAACATTTCAGATACAAAGGTAAGAGGTGTAGGTATGGCAGTAACCATGCAAGGATCTGGTATAGCTAATATTGATACTGCTTCAGCTGAAATTAGATTAAATGAGGATGGTAAATATACCCTTTTAATAGGATCAACAGATATGGGAACAGGTAGTGACACTATTTTAACCCAAATGGCTGCAGAAACCTTAAATACTAATGTGGAAAATATCATAGTAAATGCATCAGATACTGATTTATCTCCCTATGATCCAGGATCTTATGCTTCAAGCACAACTTATGTAACAGGGATGGCTGTAGTAAAAGCAGGTAAAGATTTAAAAAAGAAAATTTTAGAAAGTGGAGCCAAGCATTTAGAATGTAAACTAGAAAAAGTAGAATTTGATGGCACGAGTGTATTTCATGTAGATAATGATAAAAACATAAGTTTAACTAAGTTAGCAGAACTTCAAATATTAGGATTTGGAGGCAGAAAACAATTAGTAGGTCATGCTACTCATGGAAGTGATATTTCTCCTCCACCATTTATGTCAGGATTTGCAGAAATAGAAGTTGATAAAGAAACAGGAAAAGTTGAGTTACTTAATTATGTAGCTGTAATAGATTGTGGAAAGGTTATAAACCCAAAACTTGCAACTATTCAAGCAGAAGGTGGTATAGTTCAAGGTATAGGTCTAGCACTTTTTGAAGAAGTAAAATACACTAAAAATGGAAAACTTTCTACAGATAGTTTTATGCAATATAAAATTCCTACAAGAAAGGATTTTGGAAATATTAAAGTAGAGTTTGAAGAAAGTTATGAACCAACAGGACCATTTGGAGCAAAATCAATTGGTGAAGTTGTAATAAATACTCCAGCACCTGCTATTGTAGATGCAATATATAACGCAGTAGGAGTTAGAATTACAGATTTACCAATTACACCTGAAAAAGTTTTTTTAGCTCTCTCTTGATGGGTATATTATAGTTAATAAATAAAAATTAAAGGTGGAGAGTTTATAGTGATAGATTTGGAGAGCATTATAAATGAGGATAAATTAAAATATAGTTTATATGTTGAAGATCTAAAAACAAATAAAATTATATTTGATATTAACTCAGATGCAGAAGTCACTTCTGCAAGCATGATAAAGATATTTATAATGGCAGAAGCTTATAGTCAAATATCTAAAGATGAATTTATGAGTCAAAAAATAGTTAATATTGATAGAGATAATATAGTGGGTGGAAGTCTTATAAAAAACTTATCAAATTATTGTTACTCTATAAAAGATCTAATTTTTTTAATGATGAATTTAAGTGATAATACAGCTACAAATCAACTTGTTGATATATTGAGAATTGAAAACATTAATAAGTTTATAAATGAAGAAGGACTTAAAAATACTGTGATTAATAGAAAAATGATGGATTTTGAAAGGAAAAAACAAGGCTTTGATAACATAACATCAGCAAGTGATGTTGCACATATATTAAAGAAAATATATTATAAAGATTTAATTGATACAGATGCATCAGTTAATATGATGAATATAATGAAAAAGCAAATGGATAATAGAATGATGGCTAGAAATATTGATAAGTCTAATACAAAAATTCATCATAAAACTGGAAATATACCATATACAAATCATGATGCTGGGATTGTAATATTTAAAGATGTTGAGTATTTATTTGTTATGTTAACTTGGGACGGAGTAGACAATATATATGGCAGAAAAGTTATAGGAGAAGTATCAGAAAAAATATATAATGATTTTTTAAAAAGCTATGGATATTAATATCTATTTGAAAATCTTTTTTACTTAAGGACCAAATATAATGAGCTATTTGTAAATAACTTACTATATGTTATAATTTTCAATATAGATAAGGGGCTAAGGCTACTTAGTAATAGTCAAAATAAAATTTGATTTATACGCTACTTCATGCTTTTTAGCAGTCTAGAAGACAGATGGCTTGTTAACTTTACTATTTTTAAATTTGCTTGATTCTTTTACAGAAGGATCAAACTAAGATATGCAAAAAAATGTTTATGATTTTTAAATACTAAAAAATCATAAATCTCGCATATTAGTGTAACAGTAGAAATAAAACCGACGCCTTTTGATTGTATCAATTAAATGTATCTGCTTAATAAATTCACAATCTTCATATGTTAAAGTGAAGCTTTTGGTATTAGCTAACATAGAGTTTATTATATGCAGCGCTAGCACCAACATAAGAGTATCCATTTTAACAGTGAGCACACAACCTAGCATATGACTGAGGTATACCGAAAACTGATCCCAACCAGCCAACTCATAAATTCTTCACTGAATAAAAGAAAAGATGTAAATTTGTATTACAAATATATTGTACTAGGAGGTGGTAATTTGGCACAGCAATATACCAGAAAAATGATTCGCGATGTATTCATCAAGATGCTTAATGAGCGTTCACTTAATAAAATCACAGTTAAGGATATTGTTAGAGCATGTGGGGTCAATAGAAATACTTTTTATTATTATTACACAGATGTATATGCAATTCTGTCAGAAATCTTCCAAACAGAACTTCAGGCAGCTATTGATGAATATAATGATACACTCTCTTGGGAAGAGGGCTTTCTTGTGGCTACTAAGTTTGCTTCAGAAAATAGAAAGGCAATTTATCATGTATATGATTCCATGCAGAGAGAAGAATTAGAGAACTATATATACAATGTATCAGGAACTGTCATGATCCGATATGTTGAAAAAGTAAGCGATGGTATCTCAGCCTCTTCGGGAGACAAAAAACTGATTGCTTCCTTTTATCAGTGTGCCCTCACTGAAATGGTACTACGCTGGATTGCTTCCAGAATGAAGGAAGACCCTGATACTATCATCAGACGAATCGGGCAGCTTTTTGATGGCAATATTGCCCTATCCCTTAAGAGAAGTGCTAGTTTAAATGATGTCTGATAAAAAAGGAATCTTCTATTGCTTTTTTATCAGACATTTTAATCTTAATTCCTAAAAATTGACAAAAGATTAGACAAATTAACTGTGGTGTTCGAAATTCGAACACCACAGTTAATTTGTCTAATGAAAAAGAAATAAAAAAGCGATATTATAAGTTTAAATAAATATTACAAACTTAAAGGAGGGTTTATTGCATTATTATGTTGACACACTAATAGAGTGAATATAGAAAAACTCTAAATATAATAGTTGGATTTAGAAGACTGTAAAAAATTAAGAAAGAGGGAGATAGTAATGGAATTAAAAACACATGATGATAGACTTACTCTTACAAATGGAAGTTATCATGCTTTAGTAAATGCAAGAAAGCCTAAAGGAATTAAAGATAAAAAAGCTTATTTAATCGGTACAGGAATTGGAGCTTTAGCTGCTGGTTGTTTTTTAATTCGTGATGCTCACATGGATGGCAGCAAGATTACCTTCTTAGAGCAATTAGACATTCCTGGTGGATCTTTGGACGGAGAGGTTCGTCAAAATATGGATTATGTAGCACGTGGAGGACGTGAAATGGGTCACCATTTTGAGGTTTTATGGAGCTTATTTAGTTCATTACCATCTACAGAAGATCCTAATATGACTATTTTAGATCATTTTTATTATACAAACTACGATGATCCAAACTTTAGCAATTGTCGTATTACTAAAAACAAAGGTGAGCGTTACGACAATGGAAAATTTAATTTGGGTCAAGACTTGGCAAAAGAATTAGCTGCTTTTGTAAATATAACAGATGAAGAACTTGAAGATAAATCTATTGAAGATGTTTTTTCAGAAGAACTTTTAAATACTGATTTCTGGACATATTGGAGAACAATGTTTGCTTTTGAAAATTGGCATAGTGCTTTAGAGATGAAATTATATATGAATCGTTTCATTCACCATGTTGGGGGATTACCAACTCTTTCAGCTTTACAATTTTCACGACATGATCAATTCACTTCATTTGTAAAACCTATGGTTAAATATTTAGAGGACCATGGTGCTAAATTTGAATATGGAGTTAATGTTGACAATGTTGAGTTCTCAATCTCAGATGATAAAAAGGTTGCAAAGAGAATAGTTGCAACAGATAAAGTTGGAAAGAATATCTCTATTGATTTAACAGAAAATGACTTAGTATTTATTACTAATGGTTCTATGACTGAAGGTTCGGGATATGGTGATGACAATACGTCTGCACCATTTAATAAAGAGCCAGAAGGATGCTGGAAGCTATGGAGAAACATAGCAGCTCAATCAGATGAATTTGGAAGACCAGATAAATTCTGTACAGATACAGAAAAATCTAATTGGGAGTCTTGTACAGTAACTTGTCATGATGAACGTGTTCCTGAGTACATTGAAAAGATCACAAAACGCTCACCATATGGAGGGCACACTGTAACAGGTGGAATAGTTACAGCTCTCGACTCTTCATGGCTAATGAGCTGGACAATAAACCGTCAAGAACAGTATTATGGACAACCAGAAAAAGACGTTGTTGTTTGGGTATATGGTTTGTTCTCTGATGTTCCTGGAGATTATATTAAAAAACCTATGAGAGATTGTACTGGTAAGGAAATCACAAAAGAATGGTTATATCATATAGGTGTTCCTACAGATAATATTGAAGAATTAGCAAAATCATGTAGTGCAGTTCCTGTTATGATGCCATTTATCACGTCTCAATTTATGCCTCGTGCAGCTGGAGATCGCCCATATGTTGTACCAAAGAATTCAGTGAACTTTGCTTTCCTTGGACAATTTGCTGAAACATTGGATGATCCAGGACGTGATACTGTATTTACTATTGAATATTCAGGACGTACAGCTATGGAAGCAGTATATGTTTTAACTGGAGTTGAAAAAGGAGTTCCAGAGGTATTTGCTTCTAGATATGATATCCGATATTTGTTAAATGCAGGTGTAAGCTTGTTGGATGGAGAAAAACCAGAACTTGATCTACCACCAATGGCTAAACGTAAGATTTTAAAACAAGTAGCAGGAACAGATATTGAAAAGTTATTAAAAGAATATGGAATTATTTAAAGGTATGAGCATTAGATAATTTGATTAAAATCCCGAATTTAGAAAATTGGGATTTTAATTTATATGTAGATATTATTCATACTATAGAAGAAATGCAAAGTTGGTATGAAGATGATTTGCGCAAAGAATCCTTAAAATCATCGGAATATGAGAATAATAAAAAAATTGAAGAACAAAAATTGTTTTTTAAAGCTTTTCGAAAACTTTAAAAGAGGGATGAAATTCCTGTAGATTCTAAGAAAAAGAATGTTTATTATGAAAAATATAAAGATTATGTAAAAGAAGAAACAGAAAACAAGGGCAAAAAGATACAAGAAATTGAAAAGTCAATTGAATATGAAAAGTTTTTTCTTCGTTGGGAAAGAAGTGTCAATAGGGAGAGAAATAATTATAGTCATTATGGCAGTAATTCAGCTACAAGATATCGGGTTGATTGTATAAAAAATTTAGAGAAAGATTTAGAGTCAATTTTAGAAAATTCTCCAGAAGCATGAGAATTTTATTATAAACGTCAATTAATAAGCGATATAGAAACCGAACACAAACAGCATTTGATAACTGTCCCTTATGTAGTTAAAGCAAAACAAAAGGTAATAGATTCATTGAATTTAGGTGTTCCTGTATATATTGTAGGACATTTAGGAAGTGGAAAAATACAGCTATCAACTGAAGCAGCTTTGGATTTTACTATTCAAAAATTTGGAGAATTTAATGAAGAAAGGAAACTTTACTATAAAAATATTTTAACTAATGGAAGGAAAAAGGAAATAGAGTCTTTATAGCTACTATTTATATCTGGATCTCATAATTTAACTTAACAAAATCTTTATACTATTCTTAACAGTCTTAATCCTATTTTTATATGAATCTTGATAAAATGAAATTATAAAATATATAAGAAGGGATGGTGTATATGAATTTTATTCAAGTTATTTCTTTAATAACTACAATTGCTTTGCTAATATACTTATTCTTTGTACTGATTAAGGGGGAAGAACTATGATTAATATTGTTACTCAAATTTTACTGTACTTGATTGTCTTAGTTATGCTTGGGAAATCATTAGATAAGTACATGGCAAAGGTTTATGAAGGAGATAAGGTTTTCTTAAGTCCAGTATTAAATCCCATAGAAAAGCTCATATATAAAATAATTGGAACAAATAATTACAGATTATTTTTTTTATGATATAATGAGAATACATTTCAAAAGATATTAATTATAAATATTATATAGGAGGAATTTATATGAATTTAGCTGATGTAAAAAGAGGGGATAAATTTAAAATAATTAATATTCCAGATACATTGGTAAAAGCAAAGACGTTAAGGTTTGGAATTTCAGAAGGAACTACAGTAGAATGTGCTGAAAAAATACCAGGAGGACCTATAATTATCAAGAAGAATTTACAAGAAATTGCTATAGGTAGGAAATTAGCAAAGAAAATTACAATAGATGAATTGACAACAAAATCTGCTGCATATAAAGCAGCTATAGCTAGATAGGGGGAAAATATATGGATTGCTGTAATATAAGTCATCAAATAGATATCCCAGAAGGTGCAAAAAAAATTGTACTTACAGGAAATCCAAATGTTGGTAAATCTATATTTTTTAATTCTTTTACAGGGGTATATGTAGATGTATCAAATTTTCCAGGTACTACATTAGATATTAGTTCAGGAAAATATAAAGATGATATTATAATTGACACTCCAGGTGTATATGGAGTATCTTCATTTAATGATGAAGAAATAGTTGCAAGAGATGCTATAGCATCAGCAGATGTAGTTATAAATGTGATAGATGCTGTACATTTAGAAAGAGATTTGTTTTTAACTCAACAAGTTATAGATATGGGAATACCTACTATAATTGCTATAAATATGATGGATGAGGCTAAAAAGAATGGTTTACAAATAGATTTAGATATATTAAGTAAAGAATTGGGAGTACCTGTAATACCGACCGTTGCTCCAAAGGGAGAAGGTCTTAAAGAGGTAAAAGATTCTATTCATCTTGCTAAAGTAGGAAATAGCAGTATAAAATTAGAAAAAATATTAAATGATATAACAAAGAATGCTACTAATAGAGCAGAAGCAGTACTTATAATGGAAGGCGATCCACATGTATCTACTAAAAATAATATTAAAGATATAGACTATAGAGATCAAATCTATATGGATAGACGTGAAAGAGTAAATCAAATAATTGATAAAGTTGTAACTGAAACTACAGATAGTGTAAGTTTTAAAATAACACTTGGTAGACTTATGTTGAGACCACTTACTGGGATACCAATGTTAATAGGTGTATTATTTTTATTATATGAATTTGTAGGAGTATTTATAGCTCAAACAGTTGTAGGAATAACAGAAGAAACTATATTTATAGAAACATATGAACCATTTATAAGAGGTATTGTAGATAATTTTATTTCTCCATCTTCATTTATAGGACAAGTATTAATTGGTGAATTTGGAGTACTTACTATGTCAGTAACATATACTTTTGGTTTATTATTACCTCTTATAATAGGATTTTATTTGTTTTTATCAATACTTGAAGATTCAGGTTATTTACCTAGAATAGCAGCATTGGTTGATAGAATGCTTACGGGACTTGGTTTAAATGGTAGGGCTGTAATTCCTATGATATTAGGTTTTGGATGTGTTACAATGGCTACAATAACAACAAGACTTTTAGGGTCTAAAAGAGAACGTATAATAGCAGTATTTTTATTAGGACTTGCAATACCTTGTTCAGCACAATTAGGTGTTATTATGGGACTTATTGCACCATTAGGTGCTAAATATTTTGTACTATATGGGTTAACTATATTTTTAGTATATGTACTTGCAGGAACTATTTTAAATAAAATATTACCAGGAGAATCTACAGATTTATTGATAGATTTACCACCATTAAGATTGCCACAAATAAGCAATGTATTAAGAAAAACTTATATAAAATCAGTATCTTTTATAAAAGAAGCAGGTCCTATATTTATAATAGGAGCAGTTATTATAACTATTCTTCAATATAGTGGAATACTTACAACTATTCAAGACTTAGTAGCTCCAATAACAACTGGATTCTTAGGATTACCTAAAGAAGCTGCTACAGCATTTATAATGGGAATAGTTAGACGTGATTTTGGAGTAGCAGGTTTGAATTCAATGTCTTTAACTCCAGATCAAATATTGGTGTCATTAGTAACAATTACACTTTTTGTACCTTGTATAGCTGCTATGATGATTATGCTTAAAGAAAGAAGTAAATTTGAAGCTGTAGCTATCTGGATATCAAGCTGGGTAATAGCATTTTTAACAGGAGGAGCATTATACTTTATATTAAGTACTTTTTCTTAGGAGATGATTAAATGAAATGTAACACTACAGAAGGATTAAGGATTTGTTCTGAGTGTAACAATAAAATAAAGGATCCTAATTTAATTAGGTGTCCAAGGTGTAATACTATACTTTTAAAGAAATGTTCAGAGTGTAAAGGTTGTTCTTTATTCAAAAAGTTGGGATAATATATCCCAACTTTTTTACTTTATCTTATTTTTTACTTTATAAATATTTTTCCAAGGGTCATCCTTTTGTCCTAAACGTCTAAATATATTTGATATATTGTATTTTGTAGCAGAAAGTGTAGTATCTAATTCATCCCAATCAATTGGTGTTGCTATAGGAGCATTATCTTTATCTCGTATACTATATGGTGCTATTGAAGTTTGACCATATGAGTTTCTTAAATAATCAATAAATATTTTATTATTTCTTTTATCTTTTCTTTGCTCAATAGTATATAAATCACTATTTTTTTCAACTAATTCTTTTGCTATGTTTTTAGAAAAATGCCTTGTTTCTTCAAAATCATACTCTTGTATAATTGGAACAACAATATGGAGACCTTTTGAACCTGTAGTCATTACATAAGCAGATAGTTTCTTATAGTCTAATAATGTTTTTAAATCTTTAGCAGCTTTTATTACTAAATTAAAATCTTTATTTTCAGGAGGATCCAAATCAAATATTATTTTATCTGGATAATCAAGACTATCTTTTTTACTGAGCCAAATATGTTGAGATATACAAGCCTGATTAGCTAAATAAACTAAGGAGTGTTTATTATTACATAGTGGATATATTGTATGACCTTTGTCTTTATTCTTAATATCAACTCTATCAAACCAGCTTGGAAAATATGACGGTATTTGTTTTTCATAAAAATTTATATCATTTATTCCGTTAGGAAATCTATGCATAGTTAGAGGTCTATTTTCTATGTGGGGTATTATATAATTTGATATTTTTAAAAAATAATTTATTAAATCTTTTTTTGATATATTAGATTTAGGAAATATTATTTTATTTTCATTTTTTATGTTAATATTTTTATTATTTATCTTCATATCTATGATTCTTCCTTTAGTTCATTTATTGTTTTTCCTGATATAACCGATTTATTTTCAGTACTAGTAGGGTTTCTTCTGGCATCAGCATAATCATCTTTCATTTTAACTAAAATCCAACGTTCATTTTTTCCTTTAGAAGTTCTAATTAAAGCATAACCACCTTTAAGTTTCTCTCCTTCTAGAAATATAGTTAGATGTCCATTCTCCAATGATTCTTTTATTGTTGGAGAATTATTTTCTTTAAGATTGTAATAAGTACCTCTATCCCATATTATGACTTCACCAGCACCATAGTTGTCTTTAGGTATTACTCCTTCAAAATCTTTATATTCAAAAGGGTGATCTTCTGTAGGCATAGCAAGTCGTCTTTTCCTTGGGTCAGTTGAAGGACCTTTAGGAATAGCCCAAGACTTTAAAATACCATCAACTTGAATTCTAAAATCGTAGTGAAGATTAGTTGCATCATGTTTTTGGATTACAAATATAAGTTCATCATTTTTTTTAATTCTTTTACCTGTAGGTTCAGTTGTATTATTAAAGTTTCTTTTATTTTTATATTCTTTTAAATTATCTTTTTTCATTTAATCATCTCCTATTATGTATGTACCAAAAAAACATAAATATAAACTTAAATGTTTACAATAAGATGTTATAATATATTTAGATATGATTGGAGGAATTATAAATGGAAGATAATAAATTGCAATGTGAAGGTTGTGGAAGGAATTGTTTTATAACTTTAAAAAAAGAAAATAATGAATATTATATAGAAGGCAATAAATGTATTGGTGGGGAAGAGCAAGCAAAGTCTAAATGGGGCTTTCTAAAACAAAAATCCTCTTTGGAAAAGCCTAAAAAGAAAGGATTTTTAAAGAAACTATTTAATAAATAGATGGATTAATCCATCTATTTTATTAGCTTTAATTGTGTTATACTATATATTAATAATACATAATAAATGAGGTGAGAAGATTGAATAAAATCAAAATAGACGAATTAATGAAAGATAAGGATTATTTGAAGTTATTAGCTGAAGAATATCCAACTATATCTTCAGTTTCATCTGAAATAATAAATTTGAATGCAATATTAAATCTTCCTAAAGGTACTGAGCATTTCCTAACTGATATCCATGGGGAATATGAAGCTTTTAGTTATGTACTTAGAAATGCATCAGGAGTTTTAAAGCTTAAAATAGATGATCTTTTTGATGACGAATTAACTAACGAAAAAAAGAAAAAATTAGCTACACTTTTATACTATCCAGAAGAAAAATTAGATTTAATAAAAAAAGAAGCAGTTGATATAGATAGTTGGTATAAAGATACATTGATAAGGTTAATAAAAATTTGTAGAGTAGTTTCTTCAAAATATACACGTTCAAGAGTAAGAAAAATGTTACCAAAGGATTTTTCTTATATTATAGAAGAATTATTACATGAAGAAGAAGAAAGATTAAACAAGCATGATTATTTTCATAACATTATCCATACAATAATAGACATAGATAGAGCAGATGAATTTATAATAGCTATTTCAAATTTAATTCAAAGACTTGCAATTGATAGACTTCATATAATTGGAGATATATATGACAGAGGGCCATTATCTCATAAAATATTAGATGATTTAATACTAAGAAGAAGCTTTACAGATATTCAATGGGGTAATCATGATATATTATGGATGGGGGCAGCAGCAGGTTCACTTGCTTGTATTACAAATGTAGTAAGAATAGCTTTAAGATATGCAAATTTAGCTACATTAGAAGAAGGATATGGAATAAACTTATTGCCTCTTGCTACATTTGCACTTGATATATATAAAGATGATGAATGCAAAAACTTTATTCCTAAAAAACCTATAGAAAATTATTATCAAGAAAAAGACTTAGAATTACTTTCAAAAATGCATAAAGCAATTTCTATAATTCAATTTAAAATAGAAGGACAAATTATAAAAAATAGTTCTAATTATAAAATGGAACATAGACTTTTACTTGATAAAATAGATTATAATAATTTTAGTATTACAATAGAAGATAAAAATTATAAATTAAATGATAAAAACTTTCCTACTATAGATCCAAATAATCCATATATATTAACCAAACAAGAAGAGAGGATACTAAATAGAATAAAAGAATGTTTTTTAGAAAGTGATAAACTACAAAAACATATAAAATTCCTCTATTCTAATGGAAGTATGTATTTAAAATATAATTCAAATCTTTTATATCATAGTTGTATACCATTAAATGATAAAGGAAAATTTAGAAAAGTTGAATTAGGGGATGAAAAATTATATGGAAAGAAATTATTTGATAAACTTGATTTTCTAGCGAGAATGTTCTATTTCAATAATGATCAAATAGATAAAAAATTATATGGGGAAGATATAATGTGGTATTTATGGTGTAATGGTGATTCCCCACTTTTCGGTAAGGATAAGATGACTACTTTTGAGAGATATTTTATTGAGGATAAAATGACACATATTGAAAAAAAAGATCCATATTATAAGTTTAGGGATAATGAAAATGTATTAAATAATATATTAGAAGAATTTGATTTAAATCCTTACTCATCCCATATAATAAATGGGCATGTACCTGTAAAGGCTTCAAGTGGAGAAAGTCCAATAAAAGCTAATGGTAAATTACTAGTTATTGATGGTGGTTTTTCAAAAACATATCAATCAAAAACAGGACTTGCAGGGTATACATTAATATATAATTCATATGGAATTAGACTTGCATCTCATGAACCATTTGAGTCTAAGATAAAAGCGATTAAAGAAGAAAAGGATATATTATCAACATTAGAATTACTTGAAAAAATGGATAAGAGAAAATATATATATGATACTGATAAAGGTAAAGAGTTAGAAGAAAGAGTAGAATATCTTAAAAAGTTATTGTCAGCTTACAGAATGGGATTAATAAATGAAAATGTACAATGATTTTTTGAAATAGATTTTTGTTTAACAAACAATATTCAGGGTAATATTTGTTAAGGAAAGACTTATTATATTAGGAGGGATTTTAATATGAAGGATTATCATGAGCCAATGGAGTTATTAGATGAGCATACTAGAGATTGTGTTAGAGCATTAAATAGTTTAAGAGAAGAGGTAGAGGCAGTAGATTGGTACCATCAAAGAGTTGCTGCTGCTACAGATGAGCAATTAAAAGCTGTTATGGCACACAATAGAGACGAAGAAATAGAACATGTAGCTATGACATTAGAATGGTTAAGAAGAAATATGGATGGATGGGATGAAGAATTAAGAACTTATTTATTTACTGATGATCCAATTCTTGAAGTAGAAGAAAAAGCTGAAGCTGAAGAAGATAGCAATACTGATTTAGGAATTGGAAAATTAAAATAATATTAGTTATTTAATTTTATTTTTTTGAAAGGAGAATTGTTATGTTAAAAAGAAATTTAGCACCTATATCAGAGAATATGTGGCAAGAGATTGATCAAAGAGCAAAAGAAGTACTTTCAAATTATTTATCCGCAAGAAAAGTAGTTAATGTTTCAGGACCAAAAGGTTGGGAGTACAATGCAATTTCAGAAGGACGATTAGAGCCTATTGAATGTGAAGAGGAAGTATGCTCAGGGGTATATAAAGTAAAACCTTTAGTAGAATCTAGAGTAGAGTTTGAGTTAAATAGATGGGAAATGGATAATTTAGAAAGAGGAGCAAAGGATGTAGATTTAGATAATCTTGAAGAAGCTGCTAAAAAAATAGCTTTATTTGAAGAAAAAGCTATTTTTAATGGGTTTAAAAAAGGAATGATAGAAGGTCTTAAGGATGCTTCATCTCAAGAAAAAATGAACTTTGGTAATAGCGGAGATGATATATTAAAATCAGTATCTCAAGCTATGATAAAACTTAATAGAGCATTTGCTGGTAAGCCTTATGTTCTTGTTGTAGGTGAAGAAGCATACCAAAGAATAAACGCAAATTGTATGGGCTATCCATTACTTAAAAGATTAGAAGATTTATTAGGAACAGAAATTGTATATAGTCATGTAGTAGATGGAGCATATTTATTACCATATAATCATGAAGATTTAGAAATGACTATAGGAAAAGATCTGTCTATAGGATATCAAAATAGTGATAATGAAAAAGTTAAATTCTTTATAACAGAATCATTTACATTTAGAGTATTAGATCCTAATATAATTATAGAATTTACTTTATAAATCATATTAAAAAGACTCCCTAGGGAGTCTTTTTAATATGCAGTAACCACGCCACCATTATAATTTTCCTCTATAAAGTTTTTAATTTCATCACTTTGAAGAGCTTTAACTAAAACTTCTAAATTTTTATTATCTTTATCTTCTGGTCTTATAGCTATTATATTGGCATAAGGAGACTCTTTTCCTTCAAGTAGTATAGCATCTTCTGTAGGCACCAAATCAGCCTCTAAAGCATAGTTCCCATTTATTACAGCTAAGTCAACATCATCAAGTGACCTTGGTATTTGAGCTGCTTCAAGTGCTTTAAATTCTAGTTCCTTAGGGTTTTCTACTATGTCTTTCTCTGTTGCAAGTAAACCGGCTTCTTTATCTAATTGTATTAATCCTTCATTTTCTAAAAGTAAAAGAGCACGACCGCCATTTGTAGGATCATTTGGTATAGCAATTGTACTTCCTTTTTCAATTTTTTCTACATCTTTATATTTGTCAGAATATAGACCTAATGGCTCTACGTGAATCTTTGCAAGGGCAACTAGATCAGTATCATTTTTTTCATTAAAATCTTCAAGATAAGGTGTATGTTGAAAGAAATTTGCATCTAATTCACCATCTGAAAGAGCTAAATTTGGTTTTACATAGTCAGTAAATTCAACTATTTCTAAAGTTATACCATCATCTGCTAACTTTTCTTTTACTTCATTTAATAGTTCTGAATGAGGAATAGGAGTTGCTCCTATTTTTAAGGTGCTTACATCTTCTTTTTCCTCTGCCTCGTTACCACATCCTACAAAGATTAATGTTACTAAAGATAATACGATTAATAATTTTTTCATTTTATCATACTCCTAACGATTTTCTAATAATTTAAATGCTATTTTATTACCTAAAGATTGTACACCTTGGACTAATATTATTATGGCTATAACTGCAATAAGCATTACACTTGCATCAAAACCATAATAACCATATCTTATTGCTAAATATCCAAGGCCTCCAGCTCCAATGGCTCCTGCTATAGCTGAATAGCCAATTAAATTTATAATAGTTAAAGTCATACCTAATATTAATGAAGGTAAAGCTTCAGGTACTAAAACTTTAAATATTATTTGCCTTGTAGTAGCTCCCATAGATAAAGATGCTTCTATTACTCCATAACTTACTTCTTTCAATGAAGATTCAACTACACGTGCAATAAAAGGAGCTGCTGCTATAGATAGTGGAACTATAGTTGCTGTATTTCCAATGGAAGTTCCTACAATTAATTTTGATAAAGGTGATAATATCAACATAAGTATTATAAATGGAAAGGATCTTCCAATATTTACTATGAAGTCTAATATGCTATTTAATTTTAAATTAGGCACTAAACTATTTTTTTGAGTAATAAATAATATTATCCCTAATGGAAAACCTAGCAAAAATCCAAATACAGAAGATAATGATACCATAAATAATGTTTCTAATAGGGGGGTATATATAAGATCAAATATCTCTTTCATTTGTTATCACCTCTGCTTTCACATTATTTTTAGTTAAAAAATTTATGCTTTTATTTATTTCTTCCTGATTGCCATTTATTTGTATGGTTAAATTACCAACACTTGTGCTTATAAGTTTATCTATATTTCCAGAAAGAATATTTATTTCTACATTAAAATCTTTTGCTATTGTTGATATTATAGGTTTTTTTGAAGATTCTCCTATAAAAGTTAATTTGAATAATTTGGAGTTTTCAGTATTAGTAATATCTAACTCTTCTATATCATCATTATGCATAGATTCTATAAGTCTTTTAGTAATATCTGTTTTAGGATTGAAAAATACTTCATCTACATTACCCTTCTCTACAATTTCTCCATTTTCCATAACAGCTACTTTATCACAAGTTCTTTTAACAACTTCCATCTCATGAGTTATCATAATGATTGTAAGGTTTAATGTTTTTTGTAACTTTCTTAAAAGTTCC
Source organism: Senegalia massiliensis (assembly GCF_009911265.1). Taxonomy (NCBI): domain Bacteria; kingdom Bacillati; phylum Bacillota; class Clostridia; order Eubacteriales; family Clostridiaceae; genus Senegalia; species Senegalia massiliensis. The sequence goes on from NZ_QXXA01000015.1 coordinate 64,619, forward strand.
AATATCGATTTTGTTGTTTCAGGATCAAGTGCAGATGTAGCTTCATCTGATAATAATAAATTAGGTTTATTTGCTAGAGCTCTTGCTATTGCTACTCTTTGTTTTTGTCCTCCGCTTAGTTGCGATGGATAAGCATATTTTTTATCACTCAGTCCTACAAGTTCTAATAAGTCGTTTACTCTTTTAGATATTTCATTCTTATCTACTTTTGCAATTTGTAAGGGAAATGCAACGTTGTGAAATACATTTTTTGAACTCAATAAATCGAAGTGCTGGAATATCATACCTATTTTTTTTCTTGTTTTTAATAATTCTTTTTTATTTAAATTAGTAATATCAATATCATTTATATAAATATTCCCTTTATCAACATTTTCTAATCTATTAATAGTTCTTATAAGAGTTGATTTACCAGCACCACTTAGGCCAATAATTCCATAAATTTCACCATTTTTAATATTTAAATTTATATCTTTAAGAGCTACTATATTTTTATCTTTAGTCTTATACTCTTTATATACATTTTTAAGTTTTATCATATTTTCCTCCTTAATAAAAAAAATCCTCTATGAAAGAGGATTTTCCTCCCTCATCTTTCGGCATATGCCGCTGGAATTAGCACCTTATGCATAATGCATTGGTTGCTGGGTTTCATAGGGCCAGTCCCTCCACCTCTCTAGATAAGAGTTTCGATATTTTTTTATTGTTTTCAATTATATATCTATAATTATTATATGTCAACAAGAAATATTCTTTTTTTTAGAACAAATTTATGAGATAATATTTTTAATAGATATAGGGAGGTAAATTAAATGCCTAAAATTACAGATATTAAAGATTCCAAAAAAACAACAGAAAGAGTTCATATATATATAGATGGGGAGTATTTTAAAACTACATTGAAAGAAATAAGTTTTGGATTGAATTTATATATTGGAAAAGATATTGAAAGAAGCATATTAGATGAAATGATTTTAAAGGAAGACTTTATAAAGTGCAAAAACAAAGCATTACAGATAATAAGTGCAGCTCCACAAAGTGAAAAAAATTTAAATATCAAATTAAAAAAATATAATTTTAATGAAGATATAATTGATAAAGTTATTAAAAATTTAAAGGAATACAATCTAGTAAATGATAAAAATTTAGCTAGTTCTATTATAAAGGATAAGAGAAATTTAAGTCACTTTGGAAAAAGAAAGATATATTATGATCTAATAAAAAAAGGAATCGATGAAAGGATTGCTCAAGAAGAAATCTCTAAGTTAGAGGATAATGATTTAGAATTAGAAAATGCAGTATTTCTTTCTAAGAAAAAAGTAAAATTGATAAAAGAGGAAGATAGAAATAAGGTTTACCAAAAATTAGCAAGACATTTAACATATAAAGGCTTTAGTTATGATATAGTAAAAAAAGCTATAGAAAAAACTCTGAAATAAATATTTTTTAAAAATACTTGAAATTTTCTAAAAACTGTATTATAATTATATTGGTAAATAACTTAAAGGAGGTCGTAAAAATGAAAATGCTCAATATGAATAAATTTATAAAAATTAAATATAATACGACCTACACAAGTTATATCTAATATTAACTTAATTTTATCTGTAGGTATGTAGATATCTATGGTTTTTTTATGTCTAATTATCAGAAAATAAAAATGATTATGTATTAAAGGCGATGGATTTATAAATCTATCGCCCTTTTTTATGAACAAGGAGTGTGAAAAGATTGAATAGTTTAAAATTATTATGGAAATTCATGAAAGGAAATAAGTTGCTTTATCTAGCTTCTATATTAAGCATAGGAATTGCAACATTGGCATCAATAATTAACCCTTTAGTATTAAAAATTTCAATTGACTCAGTTATTGGTGATAATCCTATAGATGCGCCAAATATAATTGTAAATATGATTAATAGTATAGGAGGAGTAGTAGTACTTAAAAGAAATTTATGGATATTAGCATTTGCATTAATTTTTCTTACTATAATTCAAGGTATATTTTTATACACAAAAGGAAAGTGGTCAAATAGTGCTGCAGAATCTATTGCTAAAAATATTAGAGAAAAATTATATGATCATATTCAAAACTTACCTTATAATTATCATGTTAAGGCAGAAACTGGAGATCTTATTCAAAGGTGTACATCTGATTTAGATACAATCAGAAAGTTTTTAGCTATACAATTTGTAGAAATAGGAAGAGCAGTTTTTATGATTATATTTATCGGTATAATAATGTTTTCTTTGGATGTTAAAATGGCATTTATATCGATGTCAGTAGTGCCAATAATATTTTCTTTTTCAGTAATATTCTTTTTGATGGTAAAAAAGGCATTTAAGCTTTCTGATGAAGCTGAAGCAGAATTATCAACAGTGCTTCAAGAAAATTTAAATGGTGTAAGGGTAGTAAGAGCTTTTTCAAAAGAAAAATTTGAAATAGAAAAATTTGATGAAAAGAATGAAAACTTTAGATATTTAACCTATAGATTAATTAAGCTTTTAGCAGGATATTGGGCTTTATCTGACCTGTTAAGCTTAATACAAATTGCACTTGTTTTAATATTGGGAGTTTATTGGACTGTTAATAATGAGATAACACTTGGTACATTAGTTGTATTTACTACATATGAAGGAATGCTTTTATGGCCTGTAAGACAATTAGGTAGAATTTTAACTGATTTAGGTAAGTCATTAGTTTCACTAGATAGAATAGGAGAGATACTGGAAAATCCTATTGAAAAAAAAGAAAGTCATGAGATTATGCCTAAAATAAATGGGAATATTGAATTTAATAATGTTTCTTTTTCATATGAAAATTATAATAAAACATTAAATAATGTATCATTTAAAGTGAAAAAAGGTGAGACAATTGCAATAATGGGGAAAACTGGTTCAGGTAAATCCTCATTAGTACATTTACTTGCTAGATTATATGATTATGACTCAGGATCCATAAAGATTGATGATATAGAATTAAAAAATATAGATAAAAAATGGATTAGAAAAAATATAGGAATAGTATTACAAGAACCATTCTTATACTCAAGAAGTATAAAAGATAATATAAGTATTGCAAATTTAAAAGCTAAAGAGAATGAAATTGTTGAGTCTGCAAGAATTGCATCTATACACAATGTAATATTAGGCTTTAATAAAGGTTACGAAACTCCTGTAGGAGAAAAAGGTGTTACTTTATCCGGTGGACAAAAACAAAGAATAGCAATAGCAAGAACTATTATAAATGATAGTCCAATATTAATTTTTGATGATTCATTAAGTGCAGTAGATACAGAAACTGATTTAACAATAAGGAGTGCTTTAAAAATGAGAAAAAAAGATGTGACTACATTTATAATTTCTCATAGAATTACTACTGTAGCTGAAGCAGATAGAATTATAGTATTAGAAGATGGAAAAATTGTTGAAATGGGAAACCATAGTCAATTAATTAAAAGAAATGGTTTATATAAAAAGGTATTTAAGATTCAAAATGGTCAAAATTTTGAAAAAGAAAATATAGTATAAAATGGGGTGACAATATGACAGGTTTTAAAGAAGAAGAATACAGTAAGAATTTAAATATAGGTATTTGGAAACGAATATTTAAATATATGAAAAATTATAAGAAGCATTTATACTTATTAGGATTTATAATGCTGAGTGTAGCAGCTATAGATATAATATTTCCATTGATGACAAAAAGGGCAATTGATAATTATGTGGTACCAGGGAATACAGATGGTTTAATTCGTTTTTCATTTATATATTTAGTGTTAATATTAATTCAAGTTATAAATGTAGGTGCTTTTATTGCAGTTGCAGGCAAAGTAGAAATGGGAATTCAATATGATATAAGGAAATTAGGCTTTAAAAAGCTACAAGAATTGTCATTTACTTATTATGATAAAACACCAATAGGGTGGATTATGGCAAGAATGACTTCTGATGTAAGAAGATTGGGAGAAACTATATCTTGGGGGATTGTAGATTCTGCATGGGGACTTACATTTATGTTAGGAGTAGGAATAGTTTTATTTGTTTTAAACTTTAAATTAGCTCTTATTACACTTTCTGTTGTTCCTGTATTAGCTATTATAAGTGTTTATTTTCAAAATAAAATATTAAACTCTTATAGAGGAGTAAGGAAACTAAATTCACAGATTACAGGTGCATTTAGTGAAGGAATATCTGGAGCTAAAACTACAAAAACTTTAGTTAGAGAAGAAGAAAATTTAAAAGAATTTAAAAATTATACATCAAGTATGAAATTGATATCCATAAGGGCTGCAATATTTTCGGCTTTATTTTTACCAATAGTGCTAACTCTTGGTAGTATAGGTACTGGACTTGCATTATGGTTTGGAGGAAGAGCTGTAGTTTTTGGAGAAATTACCTATGGTACACTTGTAGCATTCTTATCCTATACAGCATTGTTTTTTGAGCCAGTTAGAGAATTAGCTCGTGTATTTGCAGAACTACAATCTGCTCAGGCTTCTGCTGAAAGAGTATTATCATTAGTAGAAATGACTCCAGATATAAAAGATACTAAAGATGTTATATTAAAATATGGAGACATTTTAAATCCTAAAGAAGAAAATTGGGAAAATATTAAAGGGGATATAGAGTTTGAAAATGTATCATTTCAATATCAAAATGGAGAAAAAGTATTAGATAACTTTAATTTAAAAATTAATGCAGGGGAGACAGTTGCTTTAGTTGGTGAAACAGGTTCTGGAAAGAGTACAATAGTTAATTTAGCATGTAGATTTTATGAACCAACTGAGGGCAAAATTTTGATTGATGGAGTAGATTATAAAAGTAGATCATTGTCTTGGTTACATTCTAATATTGGTTATGTTCTTCAAAGTCCTCATCTTTTTAGTGGAACTATAAGAGAAAATATACGTTATGGCTCTAAAAATGCAAGTGAAAACGACATAATAGAGGCTGCAAAAAGAGTAAATGCTCATGAATTTATTGAAAAATTAGAAAAGAAATATGATACTGAAGTTGGTGAAGGTGGAGGTAAATTATCTACTGGTCAAAAACAATTAGTATCTTTTGCTCGTGCTATAGTATCTAATCCATCAATATTTGTATTGGATGAAGCAACGTCGTCTATTGATACTGAAACTGAGAAGAAAATACAATATGCAATAGAAAAAGTTTTGAAGAATAGGACTAGTTTTATAATTGCTCATAGATTATCTACTATAATAAATGCAGATAAAATACTAGTAGTTAAAAATGGTAAGATAATAGAGCATGGAAATCATAATGAGCTATTAAAGTTAAAAGGTTATTATTATAAACTTTATACAAATCAATTAGAAGAACAAAATACTAAAGAATCATGGGTTTAAAATAAGTTTAATTTTTACAATATGAGGTAAATATATTATAAGGAGGTGCTTTATGAGCTTAAGTATATTTGATTATATTTTTATAATTATTAGTGTTTTATGGTTATTAGAATTTTTATTTTATCCTTCGATTAATAGAAAGGATGAAATAAAAAAAGATACATTTTATATGATTTTAGTTACTATTTTACTTATAGTTATTATTAATAGTGTAATGACTTATTTTAATATAGGAATAATCTATATTAAATGGATTAAAGTAGTGGCATTAATAATTTACTCTTTAGGATTGATTTTAAGGTATTGGTCATTATTCATAATTGGAAAAAAATTTTCAAGGTATGTGCAAGTAGACGAAACCCAAGATTTAGTAATTAAAGGCCCATATAGAATATTAAGGCACCCCTTATATTTAGGATTATATTTGCTTACAATATCAATACCACTTTATACTGAAAATTTTTTAGTTTTTATTTTCTCTGCATTTATTATGTTTAGAATACTTAAAATGAGAATGGATGAAGAAGAAATTATTATGGAAAAAGTTATAGGGGAAAGGTATATACATTGGAAAGAGAAAAGATTTAAGTTTATTCCTTTTATTTACTAGAAAAAGAAGGATTTAAATTTTATTTAGATCCTTCTTTTTTTATTATGGAAATTTGATCAGTAATAAATGTTAAAAATCTAAAATTAGAAAACAATGTATAATAATTATTTTAAATTCGTTATATTATACTATTTTTACTTTGAAGAAAAAGGAGTATAATATAATTGGGGGTGAATAAAATTGTCATTTAAAGATATAAAATTAAATTATGATATTATGGCTAAAAATAATATACCATTATTAGTTAATAGTTTTGAGTGGAAAAAGATGTTTGGGAATTTAGATAATAATGATATTCAAAATGCTAAAAAAGAATTATTAGAACATTTGAGAAATCAAAGAAAATATAAAAGTGATCTAAAAAAGTTACAAAATAAAAAAAGAGATATTATGGTTGATATAGTTAATTTATCTCATAAAGTAAATAATAATGACAAGAATTCTATAAGTAAATTAGAACTATCAAGAAGTGAAATGTTAGAAATAAATAAAGAAATAGAAAATCTGGAAATAGAATTAGACAATATGCCTAGTAAAATAAGACATTCTAATTTTGAGCTATTAAATATAACAATAAAGATAGCATATCAAGATTTAAAAATAAAGGAAAAAAAATTAGTACCAATTTATAACGAAATAGAAGAATTGCGAATTAAATTAAAAGAACTTATTGAAAATAAAAATGATTACGAAGAAGAAATAAACAACGCTTATACATTTTTACATAATATGATTGGAAAAGAAGAAATTGAAAAGTTAGATCAGAATTTTTTAGAGAAAAATTAATTAGCTTAGAGTAGCTATAAATTTAGCTTTATTTAGAAATGAGGAGATAATTTGAAATTTGATTTAATATTGTTTTTTTTGCTTATAATAAGTGGTATAGAGATATTCACTAGTATATTCACAAGGCCTTTACTTAAATTTGATAAGAAAGGTCAAAAACGAGAAACAAAAGTTTATACAGTAGTAAAATTAATATTTATAGTATTATTTATAGGTATTACTATATATTTTTTATATAGAGCAGTATATACTTTAGGAATATTACTTGATATTCCTGTAGATAAAAGTTTATTAGATATTATACGAGGTCTTACAAAATAAAAACTTAATGTAATAATAAGTATGAATATAAGAATAATATATTAAATATCAGGCTATTTAAAGAATATTAATATATTTTGATATAGTAGGTACAATAAGGGGTATAAATATTTTAAATTTAAATATAAAAGATAGGAGGGGTTTGATTGAAGGCTAAAGATATAATGACTAAAAGTGTGATAACAGTAACAGAAGATGACATAATAGAAGATGTGACTAAAGTTTTAATAACGAATAAAATTAGTGGAGTTCCAGTAGTGAATGAGGAACAAGAAGTTGTAGGAATTGTAACAGAAACAGATTTAATATTTAGAGACAAAAATGTAAATATGCCGTCGTATGTTCCATTATTAGGAGGATTTATTTTACTTGAGTCTGTAAAAAAGTTTGAAAAAGAATTAAGAAAGGCTGCTGCATATAAAGTTAAAGATGTTATGACATCTCCAGTAATTAAAGTTTATGAAGAAGATGAAATTAGAAAAGTAGTAAATATTATGTTAGATAGGAGAATTAACAGAGTTCCTGTTATAGATAGAGATGGAAAATTAAAAGGAATAATAGCTAGATCAGACATTTTAGCTCATCTTTAATAAAGGGGTGTACTAATTGAATAAGTTATTTGTTGTGATTGTTTTATTGATAGTTATTTTTACTATATCATGCTCTAATAAAAATCCAACAAATGAAGAATTATTTAATGAACTAGTAAAAACTATAAATAATATAGAAACTTATTCTGCAGATGTAAATATATCTATAGAAAGTAATAAAGGGAAAGAAAAATATTCTGCTAAGCATATATTTTCTAAGCCTAAAAAATATAGGATTAAATATTTAGATGAAAAACAAGAAATATATTTTGATGGTAAAAATTTACATTTAATATATCCTAATATTGATAAAACAAAAATTGTTTTAGAAAGAAAAAAAATTGAACAATATAGTACATTATTTATAGGATATTTCTTAGAGCTTATTCAGACTTCTGAAAAAATTGAAATGGAAAGTGATAAAGATTTTTTAATTATTAACTTAGAATTACCAGGAAATAGTGCTAAAAGAAGAAATCAAAAGATATGGTTTTCAAAAAAAGATTTTAAACCAAATAAAATGATAATAACTGACATCAATGGAATAGAAAATGTAGAAGTTAAATATGAGAACTTAAACTATAATGTTACACTAACAGAAGATATGTTATTTGAATAATTTATAAGAGGTGATTAATTGCTAGATTTAAATAACACAAGACCTACATGGGTAGAGATAAACTTAGACAACTTAGCTCATAATATGAAAGAAGTAAAAAATATAGTTAAAAAGGATACTTTGATAACAGCAGTTGTAAAAGCCAATGGATATGGTCATGATGCAGCAGAAGCATCTAAAACTTTTCTGAAGAATGGTGCAGATAGGCTTGCTGTAGCTACATTGTCTGAAGCTATAGAATTAAGAAATTCAGGAATAAATGATACACCTATATTAATATTAGGTTATACTCCAAATTCACAAGCTGAGTATTTACTAAAATATAATATTATAAGTACTATATATTCATTTAATCAAGCACAATTACTATCAAGGTCTGCATTAGAACAAAATAAAATTTCAAAAATACATATAAAAATAGATACTGGAATGAGAAGATTAGGATTTGAATCTAATGCAAAATCTATTGAGGAAATACTAAAGATATCAAAATTACCTAATATAGAAATAGAAGGAATATTTACTCATTTTGCTTGTGCTGATGAAGAAAACAAAAGATTTACAAGGTTACAATTTACAAGGTTTAAATATATAACAGATGAATTAGAAAAAAGAGGGTTAAGGATTCCAATCAAGCATGTATCTAATAGTGCTGCAATAATTGATTTGCCAGAATATAATCTTGATATGGTAAGAGCTGGTGTGATGTTGTATGGATTGTATCCATCTATGAATGTAGATAGAAAAAGAGTTGATTTAAAATCAGCAATGAGTTTAAAAACTAAAATTTCATATGTTAAGTGTGTAGAAAAAAGTGAAGGAATTAGTTATGGTCATATATATGTAACTAATAAAACTGCAAAAATAGGAACATTACCAATAGGTTATGCAGATGGATTTACTAGAATATTGAGTAATGACATAGAAGTAACATTAAAAGGAAAAAAGGTTAATGTATTAGGAAGAATTTGTATGGACCAAACCATGATTAATCTGAGTGAAGTAATGAATGCAGAAATAGGAGATATTGTAACAATTTTTAGTGGTGAAGAAAAAAATACTAATAGTATTGATGATATTGCCCATAAATTAAATACAATTAATTATGAAGTAGTTTGTATGATAGCTAAAAGAGTTCCTAGAGTTTTTGTTAAAGGAGATAATTTTATTAAGGTAAAAGATTATAATTTACATAATATGAGTATATAAATTAGTATTAATTACTCATTTGAAAATGTTCATATACTACTATATAATCAGGTATATACTTTACTTCAATGGAATATAATAATAATAAGTATATAAATTGGAATTATATTATCTTAATAAATTTATCCGGAGGTGCACTAATGGCCGAATCTAAAAAAATAGTTGTGAGCATGCCAAAAACTTTATTGAACGAAATTGATGGAATAGTATCTATTGAGAAGAAAAATAGAAGTGAATTTATTAGGGAAGCTATGAGGCTTTACATTAGAGAGAGGAAAAAGATTCAAATCAGAGAGAGAATGAAAATTGGATATAGAGAAATGGCTAATATTAATTTAGCTTTAGCTGAAATAGGAATTGAAGCAGATAATTGTGAACTCTGTGATTATGAGTCGAAGCTGACGGGATGTGATTAATATTGATTAAAAGAGGAGATATATTTTATGCCGACTTAAGTCCTGTTATTGGTTCTGAACAGGGAGGAGTTAGACCAGTTTTAGTTATACAGAATGATGTAGGAAATAAATATAGCCCTACTATTATTATAGCTGCTATTACATCTCAAATTAATAAAGCAAAATTACCTACACATATTGAAATAAATGCTAGTGAATATGGTTTAACAAAAGATTCAGTTGTACTATTAGAACAAATTAGAACAATAGATAAAAAGAGACTTAGAGAAAAAATTGGACATTTTGATGAAGATATGATGAAAATAGTAGATGAGTGTTTGAGAATAAGTACAGGCCTTGCAGAATTTTAAATTAAAATATATTTTAAAATTAGAAATCATATGATTTCTAATTTTTTATTGCTAAAAAGTTGTTCTAATAGAAATATACTTTTATATTAAATATTAAATATATGTTATATTCTTTTTTAAAACTTATTTGATAGTGTAAAATATATAAGAAGAGGTGATAATATGAAAAACAAAAAATGGTATAAGTACTTTATAGACTACGTTGCAATAACATTCGGTACTATTATAATGGCGTTATCATTAAATATGTTTCTAGGACCAAATACTATAGCGCCAGGTGGAGTCTCAGGTATTGCAATTGTTATTCAAAAGATAACAAATGGATTTGTTAAAATTGAAGTTACAAATTTACTTATAAATATTCCACTATTTATTGGAGGAGTATTAGTTTTAGGAAAATCATTTGGTGCAAAAACACTATATGCAACAATAGGATTATCTTTTTTTGTAAAAATTTTCCCGAATTCAGTAGCTACAAGCAATCTTTTACTAGCCTCTATTTTTGGAGGGCTTCTTATAGGCATAGGTATAGGTATTATATTTAGATTTGGTGGGACTACTGGAGGAACTGATTTAGGTGCAGCAATAATAAATAAATATTTCCCAGGATTAAGTATACCTAAAATTATGATGAGTATTGATTTGATAGTTGTAGTTTTTGCAGGAATAGTAGATAAAAAGTTAGATACAGCATTATATTCTATTATTTCACTGTATATATTAGTAAAGGTGATAGATCAGATACTAGAAGGGCTTAGTTATAGTAAGGCATTTCTTATAATATCCAATAATCCAGAAAAATTAGGCAGTGCAATTTTAAAAGAAATTGATAGAGGTGCTACTATTTTGAAAGGTAAAGGAATGTATACTGGCAATGATAGAAATGTATTGTTATGTGTAGTAAATAGAGCTGAAATAACTAAATTAAAAAACCTTATTAATAAATTAGATAAAAATGCATTTGTTATGGTAACAGAAATTCATGAAGTACTAGGAGAAGGGTTTACAGAAATTAAATCATAATTTTCATACAATCATAATACTATTTAATAAAGAACTTTGTTTAGATGGGGGGATTGTGTGAATAAAAAATGGTGGGTACTTATTTTTTTAACTATAGTTATTTTAGGAATTATTTTTATTCCTAAAATTTTAACTGATAAAGGAGATGAAAAAGTGTCTTTTGATATTATTAAAGAAGATGATATCCCTAAAGAAATAGAAGAAATATTGCCTAAGTATCAAAAGGAAGAACGTGCACTTGCATGTAAAGTAGATGATAAGATTTATATAGTAGTTACAAGAGGAGAAAAAAATACTGATGGTTATGATGTAACTATTCAATCTATAGAGAAAAAGAAAAATAATGGAAAGTTTGATTTAATAGTATATGCTGAATATACGGATCCGAAGCCAGATGAAATAGTACCTCAAGTTATTACTTATCCTACTGTCATAGCAGAAACAGAATTAGAAAAGTTACCTGAAAAAATAGATTTAAAAACAAATTATATAGAATAATCATCAGAATTAATTCTGATGATTATTTTTTATATATAATTGTAATATCTGAATGAATTCTAATATACAATTTAGGGTATAAATGTTTTAAATATTTGAGTGGAGGGGTTTCGTGGATAAATATAAATTAGGCTTAGATAAATTAAAGAATGAATGTAATACTGATTTATTTGATTTTGAAACTACTGAAGAAGTAGATAACTGGGAAGGTATAATAGGTCAACAAAGGGCCATAAAAGCGCTTGAATTTGGGATGTCTATTTACAGAGAAGGCTATAATATATATGTATCAGGACTTAACGGTACAGGACGTAACAGTTATTCTTACTCTCTTGCAAAAGAACATTCTAAATTAAAAAATAATAGTAAAGATTGGTGTTATGTATATAGTTTTCAAAAGCCTGAAAACCCTAAAGCAATTTCTCTTAAAAAAGGAAAAGGGAAAATTTTCAAAAAAGAAATGGGTGAACTTATAGATATATTAAAGGAAAAAATACCTGAAAACCTAAGTTCAAAGAACTATGAAGAAAAATTAGACAATTTATATAAAAACCATAAACAAATAATTCAAAAGATTATAAATGAACTAAATAATATTTCAAAAGAATATGATTTTAAATTTGAATATACTGAAAAAGGTATTGTAACTTTTCCTATTGTCAATGGTAAGCCAATGTCAAAAGCTCAACTTAATGATCTAGATGAAGAAGAAATTAAAGAATTAAAAGCAAAATCTAATAATTTACAATCTGTAACATTTGATATTATTGAAAAATTGAAAAATCAAGAAAATAATTTGTTATATCAAATATCATATTTAGAAAAAAGTATTGTTAGTGAGACAATAAATACCCAATTAAAGTCTGTAAATAAAATATTTGAAGATAATAAAAAAATCATAAAATTTTTAGAAGAAGTAAAAATAGATATTATAGAAAATTATGATAGATTCAAAAATACAAATACATCAGATAGTCAAAAAGGATTAGATTTATTACAGCAAAAAGCTAATCAAGATGACTTTTTTATAAGGTATGAAATAAATTTATTTATTGATAATAGCAGATTAGAAGGAGAAGCTGTAATTAGAGAATTAAATCCTACATACCATAATTTATTAGGTAAGATTGAATATGTAAACCAATTAGGAGTATTAAAAACAGATCATACTAAAATAAAACCTGGATCTTTACATGAGGCTAATTGTGGATACATAATAATACAAGCAAAAGACATATTAAAAAATAAATTTGCTTGGGAAGGATTAAAAAGATCTTTAAAATCTAATCAAATAAAAATAGAAAATGTATTTAAAGAAAGTTTGCTATCACAAACATTAAAACCTGAACCAATTACTTTAGATGTGAAAGTTATTATAATTGGGGATCATTATATTTATCAACTTTTATATGCGAATGATGAAGATTTTAAGAAATTATTTCGTATAAGAGCAGACTTTGATATTGAGATGAAAAGAACAGAAAAAAACATGAAACTTATAGCTAAATTTATATCATATCATTGTAAAAAAAATAAGTTATTACCTTTTAATAAAGATAGTATTGGAAAAATAATAGAATATTCTTCAAGGCTTGCAAGAGATCAAAAAAAGTTAACATGCAGATTCAATTATATAGTAAAGTTATTATATGAGGCAGATGCTTTAGCAAGATGGGAAAATGAAAATATTGTAAATAAGGACCATATAAAACAAGCTTTAGATAGTAAAATATATAGAAATAATCAATATGAAACAAAATTACATGAATTATTTAAAGAAGGAACTTTATTAATTGAAACAAATGGATATGAAATAGGACAGATTAATGGCCTTGCTGTACTTGATTCAGGTGAGTATTCTTTTGGTAGGCCTAATCGTATAACAGTTTCTACATTTGTAGGAGAAGATGGAATAGTATCAATTGAACGGGAAGTAGAACAAAGTGGCAGTAGTTATGATAAAGGAGTATTAATTTTAAATGGATATATAGGAAGTAAATTTGCTAAATTTAAACCATTATCATTATCTGCAAGCATTACATTTGAACAGTCATATGGCATAATAAATGGTGATAGTGCATCTAGCACAGAATTATATGCATTGTTATCTAGCTTATCAGATATACCTATAAACCAAGCAATAGCAGTTACCGGTTCTATAAATCAAAAAGGTGAAATACAACCTATAGGAGGAGTAAATGAAAAAATTGAAGGATATTATAAAGTTTGTAAAACAAAAGGCTTATTAGGAGGAGAAGGAGTTATAATACCTCATCAAAATGTAACTAATCTTATGTTATCTGATGAAGTTATGGATTCAGTAAGACAAAATAAATTTTCAATATATTCTATAAAAACAGTAGATGAAGGAATAGAAATTTTAACAGGAGTAAAAGCAGGAAAAATTAATGAGAATGGTGAATATCCAGAAAATAGTGTTTACTATAAAGTATCTAAAAAATTATCTAAGTTTGTAGAATATACTAAAGATAAATAGTAGATTATTGTATATTTAGCTAAAAAACATTAGAAATGTTGTATGAAATGTCAATAGAAAAAATACCTATTACACGATATAATTAAAGTATAGAAAAATTAATTATTCGGGAGGTACACATGTCTGGTTTAACATTTAAGAATTTAGAAAAAGTTTATTCTGGAGGAGTAAAAGCAGTCGAGGATTTTAATTTAGAAATAAAAGATAAGGAATTTATAGTTCTTGTAGGACCATCAGGATGTGGAAAGTCTACTACATTAAGAATGGTAGCTGGTTTAGAAGAAATATCGGGTGGTGAATTATATATAGGAGATAAACTAGTTAATAATATTCCACCAAAGAATAGAGATATAGCAATGGTATTTCAAAATTATGCATTATATCCACATATGACAGTCTATGATAATATGGCATTTGGTCTAAAATTAAGAAAAGTATCTAAAGATGAAATAGATAAAAAGGTAAAAGAAGCAGCAAAGATATTAGGGATTGAATCTTTATTAGATAGAAAACCTAAAGCATTATCTGGAGGTCAAAGACAAAGAGTTGCCCTAGGAAGAGCCATAGTAAGAAATCCAAAGGTATTTTTGATGGATGAACCATTATCTAATTTAGATGCTAAGTTAAGAGTTCAAACTAGAACAGAGATTTCAAAACTTCATAAGAAATTACAAACTACTTTTATATATGTAACACATGATCAAACTGAAGCTATGACTATGGGAGATAGAATAGTTATAATGAAAGATGGACTTATTCAACAAGCTGACACTCCAAAGAAGGTGTATGAAAATCCTGCTAACGCTTTCGTAGCTGGTTTTATAGGAAGTCCACAAATGAACTTTTTTGATGGCAATATTGAATCAACTGATGTAGATAATTGCCATTTAGTATTAGATAATAGTGAAGTGAAAATAAAAATTCCAGAAGGAAGAGCAAAAATATTAAAAGATAATGGCCACTTTGGTAAAAAAGTAATAATGGGAATAAGACCAGAAGATATACATGATGAAAAAGCTTTTATAGAAGCTTCAGAAGATAGTTCATTTAAAGCTATAGTAGAAGTAACTGAAATGATGGGTTCTGAGACATATTTATATTTAAATATATTTGGTAATAGTGCAATTGCAAGAGTGAATCCAAGAAATAAATCTAAGGCAGGAGATGAAGTGTCTTTAGCCTTTGATACTAATAGAATTCATTTGTTTGATAAAGAAACAGAAAAAGCAATATTTTAAAAGTCTCTTTTCATTTAATTTAAAATAAAAAAGAAAGTAGAAATTTTAAAATTTCTACTTTCTTTTTTTATTTGTGTTATCATAGATTTTATGGTATTATTTAATAAGGTTTTATTACGTTTAGATTACAATAATTATAAAAGAAGTATAAATTATTACTTTATTATTACAAAAAAAATGATATTTACTCTTTTAAAATATAAAGAAATTTATTATAATAGTATTCAGGTGATCTTATGTCAACCAAAATCCAGCTACAAGAAGAGTTAAATATTATAAATTTGTCAACTTCATATGATTTATATGTAGATACGGTTAAAAATGAGGATAAAAATTTAATTTATAATTATAATAACAATGAAAACAATTATTATATATATAGCAATCTAGAAAATATTACTACTAATGAAAAAAATATATTAAGAATTTTAATTTCAGAAAAACTTAACATTTATTCTAATGATACCCATTCAAACAAAATATTAAACAATATACTTAAAAACAATTTAAATACTGAGCAAATTGCAGAAAAATTAAATTGTTTATATATAAATAAAAATGATAAATTAGTTATTATTGGGTTGAAAATTTATAAAAGAGACAGATTAAATGATGCATTTGAAATATTAGTTAATTTAGAAGAGATTGACATAATATCAATTTTTGATGATGAATTTATTCTGATAGTTGTAAATAATAGTATAGAAAAAGCGGTTGAATTGTCTAGATTAATAGTAGAATTAATAGAAATTGAGATGTTAGAGAATATTAATATAGGAATAAGTAGTAGTGATATCGCTATAAATATCAAGAATCTTTATAGAGAAAGTATTGATACCATAAAAATCACAGAAAAATTTAGTATACCAAGTAATGTGAATTTATATAAAGATATATTTATTTATAAAGTAATATCACTTATAAATTATGATGATATAAAGAAATTATATGAAGATATAGAAGAGTATAAAATTAATGAATTAAATAAAGATGATATTAAAACGGCGGAAGTTTTTTTGAATTTAAGTTTAAATATAAGTGAGTCGGCTAGAAAACTTTATGTTCATAGAAATACACTTATTTATAGATTAGAGAAAATAAAAAAACATACAGGATTAGACTTAAGAAACTTTGAACATGCACTTAAGTTTAAATTTATTTTAATTTTAAAAAGTTTTATAAATTATAACAAAAGAAAATAGAACATTAGACAGGAGTGATATTATGATACGTCTAGAAAATGTTACGAAGCAATATAAAAATGGCGTTAAAGCATTAAATGATGCTAGTATTAATATAGAAAAAGGTGAATTTGTATTTTTAGTAGGCTCAAGTGGTGCTGGAAAATCAACTTTAATTAAGTTGATTACTAAAGAAGTAAATCCTGAAAAAGGTAAGATATTTTTAGATGATAAAGATATAACTAGTTTAAGTAGTAGAAAAATTCCAAACATAAGAAGAAATATTGGTATGATATTCCAAGATTTTAAGCTATTACAAAATAAAACTGTATTTGAAAATGTAGCATTTGCTCTGGAGATATTAGGATATTCTCCACGTGATATTAAGAAGAGAGTACCTAAAGCATTGGATATGGTAGGTCTTTCTAAAAAACTAGATAGTTATCCTGATCAATTATCTGGTGGAGAACAACAAAGGGTATCTATTGCTCGTGCAATTGTAAATAAACCTAGTGTTGTAATAGCAGACGAGCCTACAGGAAATCTTGATCCAGATACAGCGTGGGATATAATGAATTTATTAAAAGATATAAATAGACGTGGTACTACAATTCTAATGGCAACACATGCAAAAGATATTGTAGATAACATGAAAAGGCGAGTAATTGCTTTATCAGATGGTAAGGTAATAAAAGATGATACAAGAGGAGGTTACGATTATGAATCTTAGATCAATAGCATACACTTTAAAACAAGGATTACAAGGTGTATGGAGAAATAGAATGATGAGTCTTGCATCTATTGGTTCTGTAACATCCACTTTAATAATACTTGGTATTATCTTAATTTTAGTATTGAATGTTAATAATCTTTCTGTTATGCTAAAACAAGAATTTGATGAAATAGAAATATTTCTATCAGAAGATGCAACGGATGAAGAAAAAACAAAATTAGAGAAAGACTTAAGAGATGTTAAGGGAATTTCAGATGTCAAATATAAATCTAAAGAAGAAGCATTGAAATCTATGAAAGACCAGTGGAAAGATAATTCATATCTTTTAGAGGACTTAGAGGAAAACCCATTTCCTGATTCATTTATACTTAGAATAAATGATCTTGATAATTCAGATAAAATAGTTAATAGTATAAAAGATATGGAAGGTATAGAAGATATTAAATATTATAGAGATATAATAGAAAGAACAGTTACTATAGCAAATATAGTAAGAACAGGTGGAATAATAATAATAGCTATTCTTATTTTAATTTCCATATTTATAATTTCTAATACAATTAAAATAACAGTAGCAGCTAGAAAAAAAGAAATTAATATAATGAAGTACGTAGGAGCTACAAATGGATTTATTAGAGGTCCATTTATAGTGGAAGGGGTACTACTAGGTATTTTAGGTTCTATCGTTTCAATAGCTTTAATAGGCTATGGATATAAATATTTATTTGATATAGCTAGTCAAAGACTATATGTATTTGCAACTGTATACATGATTCCATATTATCAAATATTAAATGACATTGTAATAATGTTTGTGGCTATCGGAGTTGGAATTGGTGTAATAGGAAGTGTTATATCACTTAGAAGATTTTTGAATGTTTAAGCGATTAAGGGAGGAAACTATGTTGAAAAAAGGGAAGGCGTTATCTTTTTTACTTGCAACTGCAATCTTTTTAAACGTAGGAATTGTTTATGCGGGAGATGTAGATGAATTAAAGCAAAAACAAAAAGGTATTGAAACTAGACTAAAAGATGCACAAAAAGATCTAAAGAAAAAAGAAAGTGAAATGTCTGAAGTAGAAAAAGAAATAAAAAAATTAGATGAAGAAATAAATGATGCTGCACAAGAAATAAAAAAAGTAGAAGGCAAGATATCTAATGTAGAAAATGATATAAATACTACTGAAAAAGAATTAGAAGAAGCCCAAAGTAATGTAGATGAAAAAAGTGAAACATTAGGTGCAAGATTGAGAGTTATGTATAAAAATGGTAATGTCAGTTATTTAGAAGTGCTTTTAGGTGCTGAAGACTTTGGGGATTTCATTAGTCGATTAGATTTAGTACAAAAAATAGCAGATCAAGATGTTGATTTATTAAAGTATATGCAAGAACAAAGAGATATAATTGAAGATAAGAAAAAAGAATTAGAAACAAAGAAGAAGTTATTAGATCATCAAAAAAGTCAAGTGAGAAAACAACGAGAAAAACTTTCTTTAGCAAATAGATCTAAAAAAGATGAAATGAAAAAGCTAGAAAAAGATTATAAAAAACTAGAAAAATTAGAAGATGATTTAAATAAGGAAGCAAATGAAACTACAAATGATATACAAAACTTACAAAATCCTAATGCAGAGTATGTAGGTGGAGAATATACATGGCCAGTACCTGGTAAATATAAAATAAGCTCACCCTTTGGATATAGAACACATCCTATATATGGAACTAAGAAACTACATACTGGTATAGATATTGGTTATGGTGGACAATATGGGACTACAGTAGTAGCAGCAAATAGTGGTAGAGTAATATATGCTGGATGGAAAAGTGGATATGGTAATACTGTTATGATTGACCATGGTGGTAGAATAGTTACACTATATGCACATAATCAATCACTATTAGTAAGTGTAGGACAACAAGTTAAAAAAGGGCAACCTATTGCTAAGGGAGGAAGTACAGGTAATTCTACAGGTCCTCACTGTCATTTTGAAGTAAGAAAAAATGGACAATATGTAAATCCTTTATCATATTTAAGATAATTTTAAAAGACAGAGTTTTAACTCTGTCTTTTAAAATGTTTTGATGAATAGTTAAATTGAAATGGTAAAAGCTAAATGGTATAATATTATAGTAATTTTAATAAACTTTATAGTATGATACTTAATTGGAGGTGAATAAATGATTTCAAAGAAAAAAGCTATTATAATTGGAGTAATTTTGATTTTATTAACTGCTACAGGCACTTTTATATTAGATAATATGGTTCAACTTACTATAGGAACAAAAATAATAATGCCTAAAAGTCAATTGAATAGCACAAGTAAGATAGCATATATAAAGAATTATATAAATGAAAATTATCTAAACGATGTAACTAATGAAGAACTTACAGATGGACAGCTAAAAGGATTATTTGAAGGCTTAGAAGATCCTTATTCTGTATATATGTCAAAAAAAGAATTTGCTGATTTTATGGATCAAACAGAAGGAAGCTATGGAGGAGTAGGAATAATAGTAACACCTGGAGAAGATGGATATATAACAGTTGTATCTCCTATAGAAGATACTCCTGGAGAAAAAGCTGGGATAAAGTCTGGAGATAAGATAATTAAAGTAAATGATAAGGAGTTTACTGCTGACACTATGGATAAGGCAGTTGATCTTATGAAAGGAGATCCTGGAACAGATGTTAAGCTTACAATTCTAAGGGATACTGAAGAAGGAAAAACAGAAGAAATTGAGGTTGAATTAACTAGAAAAGAAATAAGACTTAAAAGTGTTAAATCACAGATGTTAGAGGATAATATTGGTTATATAAGAATTATACAATTTGATGAATTGGTATATGAAGATTTTAAAAAGCATTTAGAACAACTACAAGATAATGGAATGAAATCCTTAGTAATAGATTTAAGAAATAACCCTGGTGGGTTACTTGCACAAACGGCAAATATTGCTGATTTGCTTATAGGTAAATCAAATATAGTTTATACAGAAACTAAAAATGGAGAAAGAGAATATTATAAATCAGACGAAGATAAACTAGGTATTCCTATTACAGTTCTTGTAAATGAAGGAAGTGCTTCAGCTTCTGAAATATTATCTGGAGCTATAAAAGATACAAATACTGGAACGCTTATAGGAACTAAAACATTTGGTAAAGGTATAGTACAAAGAATAGAGCAACTAAGTGATGGTTCTGGATTTAAACTTACAGTTTCTGAGTATTTCACACCAAATGGTACTAATATTCATGGAAAAGGAATTGAGCCTGATATTGAGATAAAGCTTCCTGATGGAGTTGAAGGTGGAGTTGAAAACTTAGATCAAGACATACAACTTAAAAAAGCAATAGAAATATTAAGAGAAAAGATGTAGACAATTGTCTATATCTTTTTTGTCGTTTGATTAGTCAAATAATAGGGAATAAATATTAGTAGATGTATTGACTTAATATAGAAATAGCAATATAATAATAACGAACAACCGTTCCTTAAAATTTTGAGGTGATAAAAATGAGTATATTTAAATTAAGTTCAGAATTTAAACCTACAGGAGACCAACCTGTAGCAATAGAAAAATTAGCAAATGGAATAAATAATAATAATAAGTTTCAAACATTATTAGGAGTAACTGGCTCAGGTAAAACTTTCACAATGGCTAATATAATTGAGAAAGTAGAAAAGCCTACGTTAGTTATAGCTCATAACAAGACACTTGCAGCACAGCTTGCAAGTGAGTTTAGAGAATTTTTTCCAGATAATGCAGTTGAATATTTTGTAAGTTATTATGATTATTACCAACCTGAGGCATATGTTCCAGGAAGTGATACTTATATACAAAAAGATGCTTCTATAAATGATGAGATAGATAAACTTAGACATTCAGCTACAGCATCTTTATTTGAAAGAAGAGATGTTATAATAGTAGCTTCTGTATCATGTATATATGGTCTTGGAGATCCTATTGATTATGAAAATTTAGTATTATCTTTAAGGCCAGGCATGACTAAGGATAGAGATGAAGTTATAAAAAAATTAGTTGATATACAATATGAAAGAAATGATATTAATTTTATAAGAGGAACATTTAGAGTTAGAGGTGATATAATAGAGATATTTCCTGCTTCATCTACAGAAAATGCCATAAGAGTAGAATTTTTTGGAGATGAAATAGATAGAATAACAGAAGTAAATTCTTTAACTGGTGAAATAATAGGAAGAAGAAACCACATCTCAATATTTCCAGCTTCTCACTTTGCTACATCACAAGATAAAATAGATAAAGCAATGATTAGTATAGAAAAGGAATTAGAAGCAAGGTTGAAAGAACTCAGAAGTGAAGATAAACTCCTAGAAGCACAAAGACTTGAACAAAGAACCATGTATGACATAGAAATGCTTAGAGAAATGGGCTATTGTAATGGAATAGAAAACTATTCTAGACACTTAAGTAATAGAAAAGCAGGGAGCAAACCATATACACTTATTGACTATTTTCCTGATGATTTTCTAATTGTAGTAGATGAATCACATGTAACTATACCTCAAGTAAGAGGAATGTATGCAGGAGATAGGTCTAGAAAACAAACACTAGTAGATTATGGCTTTAGATTACCTTCAGCACTTGATAATAGACCACTTAATTTTGAGGAATTTGAAGGACATATAAATCAAATGGTATTTGTAAGTGCTACACCTGGTCCTTATGAACAGGAACATTCAGAACAAATAGTAGAGCAAATCATAAGACCTACAGGTTTGTTAGACCCATCTATAGAAGTAAGGCCAACTGAAAATCAAATAGATAATTTGATAAAAGAAATAAATATAAGAGTAGAAAAAAATGAAAGAGTTCTTGTCACAACTCTTACTAAAAAAATGAGTGAAGATCTAACTTCGTATCTAGAAGAAATAGGAATAAAAGTAACATATCTTCATTCTGACATAAAAACAATAGAACGTATGCAAATAATTAGGGATTTAAGACTCGGAAAATTTGATGTGTTAGTAGGGATCAACTTATTAAGAGAGGGATTAGACTTGCCAGAAGTTTCTCTAGTTGCTATTTTAGATGCAGACAAAGAAGGATTTTTGAGGTCTGAAACTTCAATGATTCAAACAGTAGGAAGAGCAGCAAGAAATTCTGAAGGTAGTGTTATAATGTATGCTGATAAGATCACTAATTCTATGAATAGAACGATATCAGAAACAAATAGAAGAAGAAGTATTCAAAAAGAATACAATGAAGAGCATAATATAGTGCCTACTACAATAAAGAAATCTATTAGAGATGTAATAGAAGCAACAAAAGTAGCAGAGGATGAAGAAGGCTATAATGTAGAAAATCAAATGACTAAAGAAGAAATTGAAAATATGATTATAGCAATAGAAACGGAAATGATGCAAGCCGCAGAAAATTTACAATTTGAACGAGCAGCAGAATTAAGGGATAAAATAACAGAACTTAATAAAAAATTAGATAATTAGGTACTGGCCTTAAGTAGGAAAGAGGGATAATAGAATGCAAAAAGATAAATTAATAGTTAAAGGAGCTAAAGAGCATAATTTAAAAAATATTGATATTGAATTACCACGTGATAAATTTATAGTTTTAACTGGATTATCAGGCTCAGGAAAATCATCATTAGCTTTTGATACAATATATGCAGAAGGACAAAGAAGATATGTAGAAAGTTTATCTGCATATGCTAGACAATTTTTAGGACAAATGGAAAAGCCTAATGTTGAATATATTGAAGGATTGTCTCCGGCAATATCAATAGACCAGAAGACTACAAATAGAAATCCACGCTCAACTGTTGGGACAGTTACAGAGATATATGATTATTTTAGACTTTTATTTGCTAGAGTAGGCAGTCCTCATTGCCCAAATTGTGGTGATGAAATATCTTCTCAAACTATTGATCAAATGGTTGATAAAGTAATGGAGCTAGAAGAGAGAACAAAAATACAAATATTAGCTCCTGTAGTAAGAGGAAAAAAAGGTCAACATAAAAAACTTTTAGAAAATATACGTAAAGAAGGATTTGTAAGGATAAGAATAGATGGAGAAATATTAGATATAAATGAAATTGAAGAATTAGAAAAAAATAAAAAGCACACTATAGAAATTGTTGTAGATAGAATAATAATAAAAGATAATATAGAAAAGAGACTAACTGATTCAATAGAAACATCACTTGATATAGGAGAAGGACTAGTAATAATTAATATTATTGAGGGAGAAGATATGCTATTTAGCCAGAATTTTGCATGCGCTGATTGTGGAATAGCACTTGAAGAAATATCTCCTAGGATGTTTTCTTTTAATAGTCCCTTTGGTATGTGTCCTACATGTAATGGTTTAGGAAATCATAAAAAAGTTGATAAAGAATTAGTTATACCCAATAAAAATTTATCATTATCTCAAGGAGCTATTGCTCCATATAGTGGTGCAGGAGAGGATACTTACTATTATAGAATATTTAAAGCTATAGCAGACTATCATAATTTTTCAATGGATAAGCCTATAGGAAAAGCTCCTAAGGCTATGTTTGATGAATTATTATATGGTACAGATAGAAGTATACAATTTAAATTTAATAGTAGATTTAGTGGAAACAAGAGTTATAGAGGAACTTTTGAAGGAGTAATAAATAACTTAGAAAGAAGATATAAAGAAACTAACTCAGATTATATTAGAGAAAAAATAGAAAATTATATGAGTATAATACCATGTAGTGATTGTCATGGTGCAAGACTAAGAGATGAATCTTTAGCAGTTACAATAAACGATAGGAACATATCTGATGTAACGGAAATGTCAATAAAAGATAGCTTTGATTTCTTTAATAACTTAAAGCTTACAGAAAGACAGGAGTTTATAGCACACCAAATTCTAAAAGAGATTAATTCTAGACTTGGATTTTTATCAGATGTAGGGCTTGAATATCTTACTCTCTCACGAAGTGCTGGAACATTATCTGGAGGAGAATCACAAAGAATAAGGCTTGCTACTCAAATTGGCTCTTCTTTGGTAGGAGTATTATATGTATTAGATGAGCCTAGCATAGGATTACACCAGAGAGACAATGATCGATTATTAAAAACACTTAGAAATCTTACAGACTTAGGAAATACACTTCTGGTAGTAGAGCATGATGAGGATACGATGTATGCTTCAGATTATATTGTTGATATTGGACCTGGAGCAGGAGTTCATGGTGGAGAAATTGTGGCACAAGGAAATGTAAATGAAATAATGAAGTGTAAAGAATCTATTACAGGACAATATTTAAGTGGGGATAAAGAAATATCTATCCCTGATAAAAGAAGAAAATTTAATGGAAATAAAATAAAGATAAGAGGAGCTAAAGAGCATAATCTTAAAAATATCGATGTAGAGATACCCTTAGGAGTATTTACTTGTGTAACAGGAGTATCTGGTTCAGGCAAGTCAACTCTTATAAATGAGATATTATATAAAGGGTTGTCACAAGAGCTTCATAGAGGCAAAAAGAAGCCTGGAAAACATAAAAAAATTGATGGTATAGATAATGTTGACAAAGTGATAGATATAGACCAGTCTCCTATAGGTAGAACACCTCGATCAAATCCTGCAACTTATACAGGGGTATTTGATCATATACGAGAGTTATTTGCAATGACACCTGAAGCTAAAACTCGTGGATATAAAAAAGGAAGATTTAGTTTTAATGTAAAAGGTGGAAGATGTGAAGCATGTAATGGTGATGGTATAATAAAAATTGAGATGCATTTTTTACCAGATGTATATGTGCCTTGTGAAGTATGTAAAGGTAATAGATATAATAGAGAGACATTAGAAGTAAGGTATAAGGGGAGAACAATATCTGATGTATTAGAGATGACAGTAGAAGAGTCATTAGAGTTCTTTGATTCTATACCAAAGATAAAGAGAAAATTAAAAACTATGAATGATGTAGGACTTGGATATATTCATTTGGGCCAACCTTCTACTCAACTTTCAGGTGGAGAGGCACAGAGAATAAAGCTTGCTACAGAACTTAGCAAAAGAAGTACAGGAAAGACATTATATATTTTAGATGAACCAACAACAGGACTTCATTTTGCTGATATCCATAAACTTATTAAAGTATTAAATAAACTTGTAGATAGTGGAAATAGCGTTCTTGTAATAGAACATAATTTAGATGTTATAAAAGTAGCTGATCATATAATAGATTTAGGACCTGAAGGTGGAGATGGTGGTGGAACTGTTGTAGCTACAGGTACACCTGAATTTATATCAGATGTGGAAGGTTCCCATACAGGACATTTTTTAAAGAAAATATTAAAAAATAATTAATAAATAGGGAGTGTTTCTAGAAACACTCCCTATTTATTAATTTCTTTTACAAAATAATCTATTCCATCCTCTGAAATTTTTGTAAAACCCATTTTTTCTAAATAATTATTATGTTTATTATTTTGTGAAATACTAATAAACCTATTATATCCTTTATTTAAAAAGTAATCTTTATTTTCTTCAAAAAGATACTTTCCAATTTTAAAATCTCTATACTCAGGTATAGCATAGTCCATTTCAATTTTCAAAGTATTTTTATCATATTCTGAAGCAATAAAAATACTAGCTGGCACTAAATTTCTCAATACATATATATTTATAACACTATCATCAGTATTAAATCTAGTTGAAGAAAAATAATTTAATAGATCTTCTTTATAGAAATCTAAAAAATAATTAAAATATTCAGAATTCATATCTATAGGTAATATTTTAAAATAATCTTTTGAACTATAAATCTTAGTTAAATAATAAATGTTAATAAAGCTTATACCCAAATTCATTATTGCAACAGGTAAAGCTCCAATTAAGAAACCATAAATAGAAAATATGATACAACCTATTAAATTTATCCATCTAAGTTTTATAACAGATGACATTAAAAGGGATACCAAAATTACAAATGATGCCAAATAGCCAAGCCATTCTAACCAATTTATATCCATTTTGTAACCTCCATATTTTAATTAAATTTTTTCATAGGTATTTTTTTCTGATTTAAAATTCCTACGAATTTACGAGAAAGTTCACTATCGATATCAAAAACTAATTTACCTTGATCTGCTATTAGATATAATTCGATATAATCAGTAAAAATAAAATAATCTTTTATATCATTATATGTGTAAACATCGGAATCATTATAAACATTAGCACCATATATTATAGGTAAACTAAGTCTGAAATCCCAACCAGATATTATGATATAGTCTCTGGTAAAATATCCATAAATACTTTTATTTGAAATTCTAAGTATAAACTCTATAATTAAGAAAGAAAGTATAAATAATACTATTCTAGGAATAGAAATAGACTCTATACTAAAATCTTTAAAAAGAGAAATAAAATATATAAGTATTATAGCTAAATATATTATTAAACGTACTGATAAGTTAAAACCATTAGTTTTAACTTTAAGTAATACATTATGTTCATTTAAGAATCTCTTAGTATATATTTTCCTTATTGTTGATTCTATAACCATAAAAAATATTAAATAAATTGTATATAATATAGGAGAAACTATATTATAATAAGTATAATCATCTATATTTTCTAAAAAAGGTCTAAATATAACTCCAACAATAGACATAAAAAAGATTGTAATAAAAAATGATGTAAAAAATAAAATACTCTTCTTAGTACCTGACAAGTTTGTACCTCCTTAAGATGTTATAGTATTATTATAACTAAATTTAATAATTCTTTCAATTATGATATTATTATAATCAAAAGTAGTATAAAAAAGGATGATATATATGAATTTTAATATAGAAGAAGAATTAAAAAAATTGCCTGATTCTCCAGGTGTTTACTTAATGAAAGATAAAAAAGGCGAAATCATATATGTAGGAAAAGCAATAAGCCTTAAAAATAGAGTAAGACAATATTTTAGATCTTCCTCTAACAAACAAGCAAAAGTAAAGGCTATGGTAAGTCATATAGAAGAATTTGAATATATATTAACAGATTCTGAAGTAGAAGCTTTAATTTTAGAATCAAATTTAATAAAAAAGTATAAACCAAAATACAATGTCCTTTTAAGAGATGATAAACAATACCCATATATAAAAGTAACATTAAATGAAAATTATCCTAGGGTTATAAAAACTAGGAACGTATTAAAAGATAAGGCAAAATATTTTGGACCATATACTAGTGCAGGGGCTGTAAATGATACCTTAGATATAATAAGAGATTTATATCCAATTAGAACTTGTAAATTGAAATTAGAAGAAGGAAAGAAGGTAAGAGAAAGACCTTGTTTGAATTATTATATAGGAAAATGTAATGCACCATGTATGGGAAATATACCACATAATGAATATATGGAGATGATAAATGAAATAATAATGTTCTTAAATGGAAAAGAAGAGAATTTAGTAGAAATAATTAAAGGTAAAATGAGTAAAGCTTCTAAAAGTTTAGATTTTGAGGGAGCTGCTAGATATAGAGATCAAATACTTTCATTAGAGCATATTTTAGAAAAACAAAAAATAGTTTCTACTACTTCTACAATAGACAGAGATATAATAGGAATGGCTCGTGGTATAGAAGATGCTATAGTTCAAATATTTTTTATGAGAAATGGAAAGCTAATGGGACGTGAACATTTTATAATTACTGATATAGAGAATCAAACTAGAGAAGAAATACTATCTTCATTTACAAAACAATTTTATATGGGAACAGCATTTGTACCTAAAGAGATATTAATTGAAGAGGAATTTGAAGATATGGATATTGTTTCTCGTTGGCTTACGGAAAAAAGGGGATCAAATGTGTATATAAAAGTGCCTTTAAGAGGTGAAAAAAATCATCTCATGGAGATGGTTAGAAAAAATGCATTAGATATATTAAATCAATATAGTGATAGAATAAAAAGAAAAACAAAAAAAGAAAAAGGTACTTTGAAAGAGTTAAGACGAATTTTAAATTTAGAAAAAACTCCAAATAGAATAGAAGCATTTGACATTTCTAATATAGCAGGTGTTGAATCAGTTGGATCAATGGTAGTATTTGAAAATGGAAGTAAGAAAACTAGTGATTATAGAAGGTTTAAAATTAAATCTATAGAAGGGCCAAATGATTATGGAAGTATGGAAGAAATATTATGGAGAAGATTTAATAGAGCTATAGAGGAAGCAAAATCTATAAAAGAAAATAAAGTAGGAATTAAAAGCTTTTCTGTTTTACCTGATTTGATAATGATGGATGGAGGAAAAGGACAAGTTAATATTGCATTAAAGGTATTAGAAGAGTTTAATCTAGATATACCTGTATGTGGCATGATAAAAGATGATTTTCATAGAACAAGAGGAATTATATATCAAAATAAAGAAATAAAAATTTCTAAACATAGTGAAGTTTTTAAATTAATTACAAGAATACAAGATGAAGCACATAGATTTGCTATAAGTTATCATAGAAGTCTAAGAGATAAAAAAGTATTTAAATCAGTTTTAGATGATATAAAAGGGGTTGGAACTAAGAGAAAAAAAGCCCTTTTAAGAGAGTTAGGTTCTATTGAAAATATAAGAAAAGCAAGTGTTGAAGAAATGAAAAGTATAGATGGAATGAATATAAAGGCAGCACAGTCTGTATATGATTTTTTCCATAAATAAGGGAGTGGTTATGTGAATTCAGTAAATATAAAAAGAGTAATTAAAGATATGGATGTAGAAGTAATTTATCAAAGTAAAAATAACAATATAAATATTATAAAAAGTGATATAAATAGACCAGGGTTACAACTAGCTGGTTATGTAGATTTTTTTGCAGAAGATAGAATACAAATCATTGGTAATGTAGAATGGCACTATTTACAAACACTTGATAAACAAATTAAATTTAAACGATTAGAATATTTATTTTCTCATCCAATACCTGCTCTTATAGTAACTAGAGATTTATATATTTCAGACGAAGCACTGAACTTAGCAAAAAAATATGACAGAACTATTTTAAGATCATCTCTTTCAACATCAAAATTTATAAACAATCTAATGATATATTTAGATGATATGCTTGCTCCAAATACTACTATGCATGGAGTTTTAGTAGATGTATATGGTGTTGGAGTATTGATTACAGGAAGATCTGGAGTTGGCAAAAGTGAAACTGCTCTAGAATTAATAAAGAGAGGGCATAGACTTATAGCTGATGATGCTGTTGATATAAAGAGAAAAGATGAAGGAAATTTAAAAGGGACTGCTCCAGAACTTATAAGACATTTTTTAGAAATAAGAGGAATAGGTATACTAGATATTAAGAGATTATTTGGGGTAGGAGCTGTAAGAAATTCCAAAACTATAGATCTTGTTATAGAGCTTGAATATTGGGATGATAAAAAACAATATGATAGAACTGGATTAGATGAAGAATATACTAATATATTAGGAACTAAAATGTCCAAAATAATAGTTCCTGTAAAGCCTGGAAGAAATATTTCCATGATTGTAGAAGTTGCAGCACGAAATTATAGACAAAAAAAGATGGGTTATAATGCAGCACTTGAGTTAAATAATAAATTAATTCATCAAATGGAAAATAGATAGGGGGTTAAATTATGTATATTGGAATTGATATTGGAGGTACAACCATAAAAATTGGTATCGTTGATGAAAAAGGTGAAATAATATACCGTGACTCTACATTAACAAAAGTAGAATTAGGATATGAAAAAGTAAAAGATGATTTAATTGACTTAATAAATAAAGCGATTAAACTTTCTAAGTCGAAAGGTTATGATATAAAATCTATTGGCATAGGGGTACCTGGAGTTACTGACCCAAATAGTGATTATGTAGTTTATGCAACAAACTTGAAATGGACAAATGCACCATTAGGTAAAGACTTAAAATCTACTTATGATATACCTATTTATATCGATAATGATGCAACAGTAGCAGGAATTGCAGAAAGTGTAAAAGGTATTACTAAGGGATATAAGAATTCAGTTTTTTTAACATTAGGTACAGGAGTTGGAAGTGGAATTATAATCAATAATAAAGTTTATAGTGGAAGTCATAATAAAGGTTCAGAAATTGGACATATTATAGTAGGAGAGAATTTTTATGATTGCAATTGTGGAAATAATGGATGTCTTGAGACATTTGCGTCTGCTACAGCTATATCTAAGTATACACATAAATTAATAAATGAAGGGTATAATGATGAAGAATTTATGGACGCTTTAAAATCTAATGATAATATAATAGATACAAAATTAGTGTTTGAACTTGCTAAAAAAGGTAATAAATTAGCATTAAAGTCTGTAGAAAGAATGACTGATTACTTAGCAATAGGTCTTGCTAATATTATTAACTTAATTGATCCTGATATAATTGCAATAGGTGGTGGAGTCTCTAAAGCAGGTGAATATTTGATAGAAAAAATAAATAAAAAAATTATCAATTATGTAATATTTAAAGAAGGAGAAATTACCCAAATAAGTCTTTCCCAATTAGGTAATGAAGCAGGAATAATAGGTGCAGCCTTAATTTCAGAATATAAATAACATTATATTGTATACAATATAACAATTTTTTTTCTATTTGAATATTTTTTTGAAACCTTCAAAAAAATTGTATCTTATTGACATCAGCATATTTGTTTAATATACTTAACTTGAGCTAACTTTGTTGATTAATTTTATTTTAATTATTTATATTATATGAGGGGGTAATTAAATGTCAAAAGCAATGAAAACTATGGATGGAAATACAGCCGCTGCTTATGTATCTTATGCATTTACAGATGTTGCTGCAATTTATCCTATCACACCTTCTTCTCCAATGGCAGAATACGCTGATGATTGGTCAGCTAATGGAAAGAAGAACATTTTTGGTCAAACAGTAAAAGTGACTGAATTACAATCTGAAGGTGGAGCATCAGGTGCAGTTCATGGCTCTTTACAAGCAGGAGCATTAACTACAACTTTTACAGCTTCTCAAGGATTATTACTTATGGTACCTAATATGTACAAAATGGCAGGAGAACTTTTACCAGGAGTATTTCATGTAAGTGCTCGTGCTGTAGCAAGTCATGCATTATCAATATTTGGTGATCACTCTGATGTTATGGCTGCAAGACAAACTGGTTTTGCTTTACTTGCATCTGGTAGTGTTCAGGAAGTTATGGATTTAGCAGGTATAGCTCATTTATCAGCTATAAAATCTAGAATACCTTTTGTACATTTCTTTGATGGATTTAGAACCTCACACGAAATACAAAAAATTGAAGTTGTTGATTACGATGAATTTGATAAATTAGTTGATCATGAATCTGTAAAGGCTTTCAGAAATAGATCATTAAATCCTGAAAGACCAGTAACTAGAGGTACTGCACAAAATCCTGATATATTCTTCCAAGCACGTGAATCTTCAAATAGATTTTATGATGAATTACCTCAAATTGTTGAAGATTATATGAAAGAAATATCAAAAGTAGTAGGTCGTGAATATAAACCATTTAATTATTATGGTGCAGAAGATGCTGAGAAAGTAATAGTTGCAATGGGATCTGTTACTGAAACTATTGAAGAAACTATAGATTATATGATATCAAAAGGAGAAAAAGTAGGTGTTATAAAAGTACATCTTTATAGACCTTTCTGTGAAAAATTCTTCTTTAACGTATTACCAAAAACAGTTAAGAAAATAGCGGTACTTGATAGAACAAAAGAGCCAGGATCATTAGGAGAGCCTTTATACCAAGATATTAAAACACTTTTCTATGATAAAAATGAAAGACCATTAGTAATAGGTGGAAGATATGGTTTAGGTTCAAAAGACACTACTCCATCACAGATAAAGAGAGTATTTGATGAATTAGACAAAGACGAGCCTAGAAATGGATTTACAATTGGAATTAATGATGATGTAACTCATTTATCTTTAAATATAGAAGAAGAAATAAATACTACGCCAGAAGGAACTATTAGATGTAAGTTCTGGGGACTTGGTTCTGATGGAACTGTAGGAGCAAATAAAAATGCAATTAAGATTATAGGAGATAATACTGATATGTATGCTCAAGGATATTTCTCTTATGATTCTAAAAAGTCAGGTGGAATAACAGTATCTCACTTAAGATTTGGTAAGAAACCAATAAAGTCAACTTATTTGATTGAAGAATCAGACTTTACTTCTTGCTCTACTCAATCATATGTTAAAAAATATGATTTACTTAAAGGACTTAAAAAAGGCGGTACTTTCTTATTAAATACAATATGGAGTCAAGATGAATTAGACGAAAAGTTACCAGCAAGCATGAAGAAATATATAGCAGATAATGATATTAATTTCTATACAATAGATGCTACTCATATGGCTCAAGAAATAGGACTTGGACATAGAACAAATATGATAATGCAATCAGCATTCTTTAAACTTGCTAATGTAATAGATTTAGATGAAGCTGAGAAATATTTAGATGAAGCTATTGTTAAGTCTTATGGTAAAAAAGGTGAAAAAATAGTTGAAATGAATAAAGAAGCAGTTAAAAAAGGTATGAATAACTTAGTTAAAGTAGATGTACCTGAGTCTTGGAAAAATGAAACAGTTGAAAAGCAAGTAGCTGAAGGTGAAGAAATGCCTGATTTTATCAAAAATATACTTGATCCAGTTAACAGACAAGAAGGAGACTTATTACCAGTAAGTTCATTTGTAGGAGCTGAAGATGGTACATTTGAAAATGGTTCAGCAGCATTTGAAAAACGTGGTATTGCTGTAACTGTACCAGAATGGCAACCAGACAATTGTATACAATGTAACCAATGTTCATTTGTTTGTCCACATGCTGTAATTAGACCTTTCTTATTAGATGAAGAAGAAGTGGAAAGAGCACCAGAAACATTTGATACAATTAAGCCAATGGGTAAACAATTTGAAGGTTTAAGATATAAAATTCAAATATCACCATTAGATTGTACTGGATGTGGAAATTGTGCAGATATTTGTCCAGCTAAAGAAAAAGCATTAATTATGAAACCTATTGAAACTCAAACAGAAAAAGAAATTCCAAATTGGGAATTTGCAATGACTGTAACTGAGAAAAAAGATAGAATGAATTTAAATACTGTTAAAGGAAGTCAATTTGCACAACCTTTATTAGAGTTCTCTGGAGCTTGTGCAGGTTGTGGAGAAACTCCATATGCAAAAGCAGTTACTCAACTTTATGGAGATAGAATGTTAATAGCTAATGCAACAGGTTGTTCATCAATCTGGGGTGGTTCAGCTCCTTCAACTCCATATTGCATGAATTCAAAAGGTCAAGGACCTGCTTGGGCTAATTCATTATTCGAAGATAATGCAGAATATGGATATGGAATGGCTGTAGCAACAAATCAATTAAGAGATAAATTAGAAGTATTAATGAATGAATTAATTGAATTAAATGTTTCTGATGAAGTTAAATCTGTAATGAAAGAATGGATAGATTCTAAAGAAGATGCAGAAGGTTCTAAGAAAGCATCAGCAAAGGTATTAGATGTTATAAATTCAAATGATATTATAGATGAAAAAGCAAAATCTATATTAAAACAAATTGAAGAAACTAAAGATTACCTAGTTAAAAAATCAGTTTGGATTATAGGTGGAGATGGATGGGCATATGATATTGGATTTGGAGGTTTAGACCATGTGTTAGCGTCTGGAGAAAATATCAATGTATTAGTATTTGATACTGAAGTATATTCAAATACTGGAGGACAATCTTCAAAAGCTACTCCAACATCAGCTGTAGCTAAATTTGCTGCATCAGGTAAGAAAACTAAGAAAAAAGATTTAGGAATGATTGCAACAACTTATGGATATATTTATGTAGCACAAGTATCTATGGGTGCAAATAAAAATCAATTTATGAAGGCATTAGTTGAAGCAGAAAGTTATGATGGACCATCAATTATAATAGCTTATGCACCATGTATAAATCATGGAATAAAAGCAGGTATGGGTAAAGCACAAGAACAAGAAAAGAACGCAGTAGATGCAGGATACTGGCATTTATATAGATATAACCCAACACTTAAAGAAGAAGGAAAGAATCCATTTATATTAGATTCTAAAGAACCAAAAGCTTCATTTAGGGATTTCTTAATGAGTGAAGTTAGATACACTTCATTAGCAGCTACATTCCCTGAGTTTGCAGATCAATTGTTTGAAAAAGCAGAGAAAGATGCGAAAGAAAGATATGAAAATTATAAGAGAATGGCTGAAATGGAATATTAATTAAATAAAAAAACGTAGATTCTACTAGAATCTACGTTTTTTATTATGTTTTTAAACTACCTTAATATCAGATTTAGCTAATATTTTTTGTTCTCTTTCATTTACATCTGATAATTTTTCCATTTCTTTTTCATATTCTTTTACAAACTCTTCATCTTTAATAGATAAAAGATTGATTTTAACATTATACATAGCACCTATAACTGCATTCCTTGCCATCATTGTTGCTATTAAACCATCTGTTACTGCTGATTGATTACCTTTTTCTACTACTTTTTCTGCATAGTCAAATATTTTATATGCATCTTTAGCAATCTCTAAAGGAACTTTTGCAGCACTTTTAAGTCCTTCTTGTATAGCTTCTTTTCTTTTTTTCTTTTCTTCATCTGTAGTTTTAGGCAAACCAAAAGCATCATCAACTTCTTTATAAGAGTTTGAATCTCTAGTTATATCATTTAAAAATTTAGATTTCATATTTTCTGCTATCTTCTTTATTTCTTTCATTTCTTCTTGAGCTTCAGCATATTTCTTTTTACCTATTGTAAGGTTTGTAACCATTTCAAGTAAACTTACAGATAAAGCACCGGATAAAGCTGCTACACTTCCACCACCTGGCATAGGTTCATTTGAAGCTAGTATGTCTGTGAATTTTTTTACTGTTAAATCTTGAAACATAAATTTATCTCTCCCTTATTTTAATATTTATAAATTAGAATAACCCACTAATTTCTCCCTCATCAGAAAGATACATATTATTTGCTGCAGGTGTTTTAGGAAGCCCTGGCATTGT